>CAZKTK010000349.1:0-3964 GCA_964555535.1 uncultured Rhodospirillaceae bacterium | reverse complement strand
GACCAAGCCGACCCAGCATTCGGTCAAGGAGCTGCGCAGCATCGGCATCCAGCCCGATATCCTGATCTGCCGCAGCGACCGCGAGATCCCCCTCGGCGAACGGCGCAAGATCGCCCTGTTCTGCAATGTGGGCGAAGAAGCGGTGATTCCAGCCATCGATGTCAGCAACATCTACGAAGTGCCGATCACCTATCACGAGGCCGGGCTTGATACCCAGGTCTATGCCAAATTCGGCATCAAGGCCGAGAACGAGCCCGACCTCAGCGCCTGGGAATGCGTCGTAGCCCGCGCCAAGGGCCCGGAAGGCGAGGTGACCATCGCCGTGGTGGGCAAATATATGGGCCTGCAGGACGCCTACAAGTCGTTGACCGAGGCGCTCACCCATGGCGGCATCGCCCAGAACGTGCGCGTTCATCTGGACTGGATAGATTCCGAGATATTCGAGTCCGAAGGCTTCGTGCAGAGCCTGGAAGACGTGAACGGCATTCTCGTGCCCGGCGGCTTCGGCGAACGCGGCGTGCTCGGCAAGATGGCCGCCGTCACCTTCGCGCGTGAACGCAAGGTGCCTTTCTTGGGCATCTGTTTCGGCATGCAGCTCGCGGTGATCGAGGCCGCACGCAACTTGGCCGACGTGCCCGGCGCATCATCGACCGAATTCGGTCCTTGCGACGATCCCGTGGTCGGCCTGATGAGCGAATGGCTGCGTGACGGCATGATAGAGACCCGCAGCGATGCCGACGATCTGGGCGGCACCATGCGTCTCGGCGCTTACGAAGCGGTTTTGGAAGAGGGCACCAAGATCGCCAACATCTACAACGGCCACCCCGTCATCGAGCGGCACCGTCACCGCTATGAGGTCAATGTGCGCTATCGCGAGCAATTGCAGCAGGCGGGTATGCATTTCGCCGGCATGTCGCCGGATGGCCGCTTGCCGGAGACGGTCGAGCTCGACGATCATCCCTGGTTCATCGGCGTCCAGTTCCACCCGGAACTGCGCTCCAAGCCGTTCGACCCGCATCCGCTTTTCGCCTCGTTCATCGCTGCTGCGGTCGAACAATCGCGGCTGGTGTGATGACGGCGCAGATGCATATCGACATTGGCGGCGTGAGGGTCGGCAACGACCTGCCGCTGGCCTTGATCGCCGGACCCTGTCAGCTCGAAAGCCGCCAGCATGCGCACGACATGTGCGGCGCCCTGGTCGAGCTGGGCAAGGAGTTGGGGATCGGCATCATCTACAAGACCTCGTTCGACAAGGCGAACCGCACCAGTCTCGGCGCCGCCCGCGGGCTGGGTCTGGATGCCAGCCTGCCGATCTTCGCGGAGCTTCGCGAGACATATGGCTGCCCGGTGCTGACCGACGTTCATGAGCCGGGCCAATGCGCAACCGTGGCCGAGGCCGTGGACGTGCTGCAAATCCCTGCTTTTCTCTGCCGCCAGACCGATCTCCTGATCGCCGCCGCAGCGACAGGGCGCGTGGTGAACGTGAAGAAGGGGCAGTTTCTGGCGCCGTGGGACATGGTCAACGTGGTGCGCAAGTTGGAAGAGTCGGATTGCCGCCGCATCCTGCTGACCGAGCGGGGCGCGAGCTTCGGCTACAATACCCTGGTGTCGGATATGCGCGCCTTGCCCGCCTTGGCCGATACGGGCTACCCGGTCGTCTTCGATGCCACCCACTCGGTGCAGCAGCCCGGCGGGCTTGGCGGCAGCAGCGGCGGCCAGAGGGAGTTCGTACCCGTGCTGGCCCGGGCCGCCGTGGCGGTCGGCGTAGCAATGGTCTTCATGGAAACCCACGAAGACCCTGACAACGCTCCAAGCGATGGCCCGAATATGGTGCCGTTAAACGAGATGAAAGGGCTTCTTAACGTGTTATCTGAACTAGACCGTGTGGCAAAAGCATGACCGCCATCATCGACATCCGCGGACGGGAGATCCTCGACAGCCGCGGCAACCCGACGGTCGAGGTCGAGGTGGAGGTGGAGAGCGGCGCCATCGGCATGGCCGCGGTGCCTTCGGGCGCCTCCACCGGCAAGTACGAGGCGGTCGAGCTGCGCGACGGCGACGCCGGCCGCTACGGCGGCAAGGGCGTGCGCAATGCGGTCGCCGGGGTCAACGGCGAGATATTCGATGCCCTGTCGGGGCGCGATGCCGAGGACCAGCTTGCCATCGACCATCTTCTGGTGAGCCTTGATGGCACGGAGGACAAGAGCCGGCTCGGTGCCAATGCGCTCTTGGGCGTCAGCCTGGCCAACGCAAAAGCGGCGGCGATCGAGGCGAACCTGCCGCTCTACGCCTATGTCGGCGGCAGCTTCGCCCATACCCTGCCGGTCCCCTTGATGAATATCGTCAATGGCGGGGCCCACGCCGATAACTCCCTGGATTTGCAGGAATTTATGATTGTGCCCTTGGGTGCGCCGAGCCTGGCGGAGGCCGTGCGCTGGGGTGCCGAGGTCTTCCATGCCCTGGCGAAACTGCTCTCCGAGGCAGGGCATACGACCGCGGTTGGCGATGAAGGCGGCTTCGCGCCGAATCTCGGCAGCAATTCCGAGGCGCTGGATTATGCCTTGCGGGCCATTGAGGCCGCGGGTTATCGGCCGGGGGAGGACATTGCCTTTGCCCTCGATTCGGCCGCCAGCGAGTTCCACAAGAACGGCGAATACGACTTGGCGGGCGAGGGCAGGACCCTCGATGCCGCGGCCATGAGCGCCTATTACGGCGACCTGGCGAAGAGCTACCCCATCGTCTCGATTGAAGACCCGCTGGATGAGGACGATTGGGACGGCTGGGTCGGGCTGACCCAAGCGCTTGGCGATACGGTGCAACTGGTGGGCGACGACCTTTTCGTGACCAATCCGACGCGCCTGCGTCAAGGCATCGAGAAGGGCGCAGCGAACGCCATTCTTGTGAAGGTCAATCAGATCGGCACCTTGAGCGAGACTTTGGAAGCCGTCGAAACCGCCCACAGGGCAGGCTATCGCGCCGTCCTTTCGCACCGCTCGGGCGAAACCGAGGACACCACCATCGCGGATCTCGCCGTGGCGACGAATTGTGGGCAGATCAAGACGGGTTCGCTGTCTCGCAGCGACCGCTTGGCGAAGTACAATCAACTCCTCCGCATCGAGGAGCGTTTGGGCGCCGCGGCACGCTATGCCGGGCGCGGCGCATTCGAAAGGGGCTGATGGCAACACTGCGCGGCAATGGTCGCACGGCATCCGGACGGCGCTTGCGTCGCGCCGCCATGCCTGCCCTGTTGCTCGCGGCGGCTCTTTACCTCGGCTATCACATGATAAACGGCGAGCGTGGCATCCTCGCCTGGATGCGCCTCGAAGAGAATATCGCCACCCTGGCCAAGGAAGTGGCCGAGACGCGCGAGGAACGGCAGCGGCTTGAGAATCGGGTGGTCATGCTGCGACCCGAGAGCCTGGACCCGGACCTGCTGGAAGAGCGGGCCGGTGCCGTGCTCAATCTCGGCCGGCAAGAGGATCTGCTGGTGTTGGAGGAAAGCGAGCAACCCTGAAGCGGGTAAGCTTGCCGCATCGCCGGCCAATCAGTATTTTCGGCGCCGTGCCTGTACCGTGCGGCGAACCGCACCAATAAACGGGAAGTGGAATGGCAGCGCCAAAATCCAAACCGAAGCTCGCGGCTGCAGAGGCCGTGACCGATCGCGAGACCCTGTTCACCTATTATCGGGACATGCTGATGGTCCGCCGCTTCGAGGAAAAGGCGGGGCAACTCTACGGCATGGGGCTGATCGGCGGGTTCTGTCACCTCTATATCGGTCAGGAAGCCGTGGTGATCGGCGCCGAACAGGCGATCGGGCCGGAAGACCCGGTGATCACCAGCTATCGCTGCCATGCCCATGCTATCGCTCGCGGCGTCGATCCGAAACGCGTATTGGCCGAGCTGACGGGCCGCGGCACAGGCATCTCCAAGGGCAAGGGCGGCTCGATGCACATGTTCTCGCCCG
>CAZKTK010000348.1:0-3981 GCA_964555535.1 uncultured Rhodospirillaceae bacterium | reverse complement strand
CTGGCATATTCACCGCATGCTGCAGGCGGCGGAAGCCTGCCCCATGAACCTCGGCTTTTTCGGCAAGGGCAATGCCAGCACGCCGGAAGCCTTGCGCGAGCAGGTTCTGGCCGGGGCTTGCGGGCTTAAGCTGCACGAGGATTGGGGCACCACACCGGGCGCCATCGATTGCTGCCTCTCTGTCGCCGACGAACTCGACGTCCAGGTGCTCATCCACACCGATACGCTGAACGAGTCGGGCTTTGTCGAGAACACCATCAAGGCTTTTGCCGGGCGCACCATCCACGCCTTTCACACCGAGGGCGCAGGCGGCGGTCACGCACCGGACATCATCAAGCTTTGCGGCGAAGGGAACGTGCTGCCATCCTCGACCAACCCGACGCGCCCCTTCACCCACAACACCATCGACGAGCATCTCGACATGCTCATGGTCTGCCATCACCTGGATCCGAAGATCGCCGAGGACATCGCCTTCGCGGAAAGCCGCATCCGCCGCGAGACCATTGCCGCGGAGGATATCCTGCATGACCTCGGCGCCTTCTCGATCATCGCCTCCGACAGCCAGGCCATGGGCCGCGTCGGCGAAGTGATCATCCGCACCTGGCAGACCGCCGACAAAATGCGCAAGCAACGCGGCAGCCTGGCAGAAGAGTCCGGCGACAACGACAATTTCCGCGCCAAGCGCTATGTCGCGAAATACACCATCAATCCCGCCATTGCGCACGGCATCGCGGACCATGTGGGCTCCGTCGAGACCGGCAAGCTCGCGGACCTGGTGCTCTGGCATCCCGCCTTCTTCGGCGTTAAGCCGGCCATGGTGATCAAGGGCGGCAGCATCGCGACGGCACCGATGGGCGATCCCAACGCGTCCATCCCGACACCGCAGCCGGTGCACTACAGGCCGATGTTCGCAAGCTATGGAACGTCCTGTGTTGAAAGCGCCATGAGCTTCGTCAGTGCCAGCTCTCTCGATGCCGGCCTGGATGGACTTTCGCGCGAGCTCGTGGCGGTCGCCAATACGCGTGGCGGCATCGGCAAGCAGAGCATGATCCACAATGCCGAGACACCCGCCATCGAGGTCGACCCCGAAACCTACGAGGTGCGTGCCGACGGGGAAGTGCTGACCTGCGAGCCCGCAACCGAGCTGCCCATGGCGCAGCGCTACTTCCTGTTCTGATGCTGCGTGCGGTGGAAAGCGCGCCGGCAGGCACCTGGCCGGCCGAGGCCACGATCGAGACGGTCACGCTCGACTATGAAGACCGTGCGCGCCGGCGCATCCGCCTGCAAAGCGACGGGGGCCTCCCTTTCCTCCTCGATCTGCCGGCAGTGGTCAGGCTCTCGGAAGGCGACGGCCTGCGGCTCGACGACGATCGCTGGATCGCCGTTCGCGCCGCCGCCGAGGCCCTGGTCGAGGTGCCCTGCGACAGCCCCGAAGGGCTGGCCCGCCTGGCCTGGCATCTCGGCAACCGCCATGTGCCCGCGCAAGTGATGACCCGCGCCATCCGCTTCCGCCACGATCCGGTGATCGTCGACATGATGGAAGGTCTCGGCGCCACGCCCGTCGCACTGGAAGCGCCTTTCCAGCCCGAAGCCGGCGCCTATCACCGCCATGGATGAGAAGGCGCTCTATCCCCTGATGGCGTGGCTCTCCCCCGGCTATCCGGTCGGGGCCTACAGTTACAGCCATGCCCTAGAGGCAGCGGTCGAGCAGGGCCTTGTGCATGACCGCGCCTCCCTGCACGATTGGCTGGAAGTTCTGGTTTCCCAAGGAGACGGTTGGGTCGATGCCTGCTTCTTCCGCCACGCATACGATGCCGCTGGCAGGGAGGACTGGCCGACGTTGACCACCGTCGCCGCCCATGCCGGGGCACAGCGCCCGACGCCCGAGATCGCGCTGGAATCCGAGGCCCAGGGCGAAGCCTTCCTGCTTGCCACATCGCGCGCCTGGCCCCACGACTGGCTGGATCGCCTGCCAAGGCCCGTGGCCTATCCTGTCGCGGTGGCTGTGGCCTGCGCTGCCTTCGCCGTGCCGCGGCAAGCGGGACTGGTCGCCTATTTGCACGGCTTCGTCGCCAATCTCGCTTCCGCCGGCATGCGCCTTGTCCCGCTCGGCCAGAGCGATGGCCAGGCCGCAATTGCGGACCTCGCCCTGACCGTTCAAGAGACGGCCGAGCGCGCTCCCGACGTGCCACTCGATGAGATCGGCAGCGCCACACCCATGGTCGACGTGCTGTCGATCGCCCACGAAACCCAATATGTGAGGTTGTTCCGCTCATGACCCCCTCCCCGCACGGCCCCGCCCGCATCGGCATCGGCGGCCCCGTCGGCTCCGGCAAGACCGCGCTCACCGACGCCCTCTGCAAGGCGCTACGCGAGCGCTTCGAAATCGCCGTGGTGACCAACGATATCTATACCAAGGAAGATGCGCAGTTCCTCACGCGTTCGGGCGCGCTTGCGCCGGAACGCATCGTCGGTGTCGAGACAGGCGGCTGCCCGCACACCGCAATCCGCGAGGACGCCTCCATCAATCTCGCCGCCATCGACGACCTCAACACACGCTTTCCCACGCTGGACTTGCTGCTGATCGAGTCCGGCGGGGACAATCTCGCCGCCACCTTCAGTCCCGAGCTTGCCGATATCACGATCTATGTCATCGACGTCTCGGCCGGCGACAAGATTCCGCGCAAGGGTGGGCCGGGCATCACGCGCTCGGACCTGTTGGTGATCAACAAGACCGACCTGGCAGAACTGGTCGGCGCCAGCCTGGACGTGATGGACCGCGACAGCCGCAAGATGCGCGGCGAGCGCCCCTTCGTCTTCACCTGCCTCAAGGATGAGAACGGTGTCGCCGCCGTGGCGGATTTCGTGCTGCGCAGCACGGGCCTGGATCAGGGGCAGGCCTAGGACACTATTTATCGGCGAATGCGACCAAGGCCCCACTCTCCCCGGACCGCAGACGGTGGAGATGAAAGGCCGCCAATCGATCGTCGGGACTTTCGGCAGCCAGTGCTTCGAACGTCTCCAATGCGTCAGGGGCTTTCGACACCATAGAGGCATAGGCTGTCTGATATTGGTCGATGGAATCGGCACCACTTGCTAACGGCTCGAAGGCTTCGATCCCCTCGCTCTTGCCCTTGAGCATCAGCGTGCCGACGGGCTGCGCCCCTAGATCGTCGCAAGCCGCCATGGTCGCACCGCTGACCAGGACGCGGGTACCGATGTAACGGTTGGCGCTCTCCAGTCGAGCCGTCGTATTGATGGTATCGCCAAGCGCCCGGTAGTCGAGCTGCGCCGCGCTACCGACATTGCCGACAATGACCGGTCCCGAATGCACACCTATTCGGGTGGAGCCGAAGGCGAGGCCGGCCTCACGCTGGGCTTCGGCGAATTCCTCGGCAAACGCGTCCAGCGCCAACGCACACGACACAGCACGCGCCGCGTGATCGGACTGCTCCACCGGCGCCGAGAACATCACCGCAATGGAGTCGCCGACGATGCGGTCTATGGTGCCGTCATGCGCAAAGATGATCTCGGTCATGCCTTCGAGATAGGCATTTAACGTCGAGACAACGATTTCCGGATCGGTCTTCTCGACCAGTGGCGTGAAATCGGCCAGATCGGTCAGGACGAACGAACAAACCCGCCTTTCGCCGCCCAGTCTCAAGCCCTCCGGATGGTCGATCAAATAGCGAACCAGGTTCGGCGACACGTAGCTTGAGAAGGCGCGCGTGATCCAGCGATGCTTGCGGTCGAGCGCTTCCATGGCAAGTTTCCGCTCCCCGACAAAATACTGCAACAGCAGCATGGCAACGCCCGATACGGCAACAATGTTCATCACGAAGAGCGCCGTAATCGCATATGGCGGCAGCTCGGATCGCGCATGGGGAATGGCCTCGAAGACCGCCCCCAGCACGATCAGGATCACATAGAGCGTTTCACGTTTTGACGGAACCATATCCTGCGTTTGCGAGGAAGTTGGCG
>CAZKTK010000347.1:0-3993 GCA_964555535.1 uncultured Rhodospirillaceae bacterium | reverse complement strand
AAAATCTCTGCCTCGTGACATGAAACATCAAGTTCATCTGGGAAATAGGGGGTTAGGCTTTGGCAAAAGCCTGAGGGCAAGACGACGGGGGTGTAACCGATGCTGCGTGCCACGATTTCGATGTTCGCCGTGATTCTGATGGCGCTTGGCGCCGTGGACAGCGCGGCCCAGGGTCTGAGGCCTGAGGATCCGGCCGAGTATCGCTCCTTTTCCCGCTCGCCCCTGCACCGGGCCTTCCTGCCCATCGCGGTTGATCTGTCTCATGCCTTCCCCACCCCCGACGACCAGGGCGACCAGGGCTCCTGCGTCGGCTGGGCCGTGGGCTATGCGGCGCGCAGCTATTACGTTCTGGAGCACGAGGGCGGCACTCCGAGCAACAGCAGCGACATCGTCAGCCCGGCCTTCGTCTACAACGCCATCAACGACCAGCCCGGCAATTGCGACAACGGCACGCGGATTTCCGATGCGCTCGAGCTGCTGCGCTTCTGGGGCGCCCTGAGCATCGCGGATGCGCCCTATCTGCCGCGCAGCTGCGAGCCGCCAGCCGAGGTGGCGGCGGAAGAGCTGCAGCGCTTCCAGATCTGGGATTGGCGCACGGTCGACCACAGGCGCCTCGACGACGTCAAGGGCTAGCTCGCCCAGGGACATCCGGTGATTTTCGGCGCCGCCCTGACCTACGATTTCGACGAGATGCGCGATTCCAGCATCTATCATGGCAGCGGCGAGGAATGGGGCTCCTCCCACGCCATGGTCCTGGTCGGTTATGACGACATGCGCCAGGCCTTCAAGCTGATCAATTCCTGGGGCCAGCGCTGGGGCGAGGGCGGTTTCGGCTGGATTGCCTACGATACCTTCGCCGCCCGCGCCAACAGCGCCTTCGTGGTCGAGCCGGTCGCCAACCAGGCTCCCGAGCCGATGCCGGTGCCGGACCCCGCGCCCATTCCCGACATCCCCATCGAGGATATTCCCGTCGAGCCGGTCGAGCCCGATGTCGCTGTGGTGGTGCCGGAACCGGGCCTCGCGGCCATCGATCCGCCGCTCGACGCTTACGCCTGCGCCGAGCTTCGCGCCAACACCGTGAACGGGCGATTGGTGGTCTCGGGCTTCGTTGCCAGCCAGGGCGATCTGGCGCAGCTCCAGGTCTCCCTCGCCGGACGCGATGCGCTGCTCCGCGTCGCCGTGCACGAATGGCCGCAATGCGAGGCGCTCATGACCTTCCGCGAGCAGATGGCGGAAGGCGGCGGTCCGCAGATCCGCATCGTTGCCGGCAAGACCGAGTTCGCGCGCGGCGAGACCCTGGTGCTCGAAGTGACCACGCCCTCCTACCCCTTCTACCTCTACCTTTCCTATATCCAGGCAAGCGGCGAGGTGGTGAACCTGGTGCAGCCGTCGGGCTCGGTCCCGTCGCCGCTGCCGGCCAACAAGACCCTGACCTTCGGCGATGGGCTCGAGGGGCGCGCCCGCTTCGTGGTCACGCCGCCCTTCGGCAACGAGATGATCATCGCGCTCGCCGCGGCCAGCCCGCTGTTCGCCGAGCCGCGCCCCGGCGTCGAGATCGAGCGCGACTACCTGACCGCCTTCCGCGACGCTCTGGTGGTACGGCCCATCGCTGGTGTCGAGCCGCGCCGCGTGCGCGGCAGCTACGCCACCTTGTCAACGAGGGAGGCCGGACAATGAAACGCCTAGCCCCATTCCTGCTCTTTCTGGCCCTGGGCTGTGTCACGGGGCCCGTCGCCGCCGTCGCCGACGAGCCCAGTACCGAAGAAATCGTGCGCAGCTTGATGCCCGAGCCGCGCACCCGCTCCCTGCGCGGCGTCGACGTGGAGGGCGGCAGCGAGCCCGCCGGCCCGCCGTCAATCGACCTGCAGGTGCAGTTCGCCTACGATTCGGCGGCGCTCGGCACCGATGCCCAGCTTGTCCTGCAGCATCTTGGAGAAGCGCTCAGCGACCCGCGCCTTGCCGAATACAGTTTCGTTATCGCCGGACATACGGATGCCCGCGGCAGCGACGCGTACAATCTCGACCTGTCGCAGCGCCGGGCAAATACGGTGCGGGATTTTCTTGCCGCGCGCTACGGCATTGCCCGCACCCGCATGATGGCGCTCGGCCACGGCGAGACCCAACTCGCCGACCCGGGCAACCCGGACGCGGCAATCAACCGACGCGTCCAAGTGGTGAACATCGGCGGCAACGACGGCTGACAACCTTGATTAGGGCCGGGATTCTTGGCATCAATGGCGGATGCTGTGACCGTGCCTCGGGAACGGGCGCGGCGATAGCGAAAACGGCGGTCAACGCCGATAACACATACGGGGAGGACGCCATGCGCGCAGTGCTCAGGACCGGATTCTTGGCGGCAGCGATGGCCTTGGTGTGGCTTGCCGCAGGCCAGGCGCAGGACAGCGATACCGCCGTCACCGCCGACAGTCCGGGTGCCGAGTCCGCCGCTTACGACATCGCGTTCTGGAATTCGATCAAGGACAGCACGGATCCGGCGGATTTCGAGGACTATATCGCGCAGTTCCCCGATGGCGGCTTTGTCCGCCTCGCCAGGCAGCGCCTTGCCGCCATGCGCGATCGCGGCATCGTGGTGATGCCTGAGCCAGACCCCGAGATCGTGGTCGATATCGAAACCGGCACCATGGTCACCCTGCAGAACGCCAATGTGCGCTCGGGCCCCGGATCCGAGTTCGACATGCTGACCTCGCTGCCCGCCCGAACGCCGATCGACGTGCTCGGCAAGGTGCGGGACCGCGACTGGTATCAGGTGACCCTGCCCGATGGCAGCATAGGCTTTGTCAGCGCGGTGGTGCTCGGCGCCGGCGACACGGCCGGCGTGGTGGTGCCGCCGCGTCCGGAAACATCGACCGGCGAGCTGCATGTGGATGCGGCCGGCGGGCGCGACTACAGCACCATCCAGGAAGCGATCGACGCCGCCGGGCCGAATACCACCATCTATGTGCATCCCGGCACCTATACCGCCGGCATGCTGATCGAAAAGACGGTCGAGATCATCGGTGTCGGCGATCGCGACCAGATCCGCGTCGAGGTTTCCGGTGCGGACGCCGCCTGGTTCCAGGGCGGCGACGGCAAGCTTGCCAATATGACCCTGCGTCAGATGGGGGGCGGCAGTTGGTTCGGCATCGATATCGCCGCCGGTCGGCCGACGGTCGAGAATGTCGACGTAAGCAGCCAAAGCCTCGCCAGTATCGCGATTCGTGCCGGTGCCGATCCCATCGTGCGCCAATCCGTGATCCATGACAGCGCCGAAGCCGGCATCACCATTTATGATGGCGGCCGCGGTACCATCGAGGGCAACGACATCTTCGGCAACAGCTATGCCGGCGTGATCGTCGAGACCTTCGCCAGCCCTATCATCCGCGGCAACCGCATCCATGACGGCCTGGAAAGCGGCATTCTGGTCAACGAGGGCGGCCGCGCCACCATCGACGACAACGATATCGTCGACAACGCCAATGCGGGCATCGTCGTCTATGCCGACGGCAGCCCGACGGTCACCAACAACCGCATCAACCGCAATGGTTACGAGGCGATCTGGGTGCGCACGCGCGGCGGCGGCCGCTTTGAGGGCAATGATTTGCGCGACAATGCGCGCGGTCCCTGGGACATCGAGGAAGGCCCCGGGCCCATTTCCCGCACAAACAACATTCCGGAGGACGATTTCGTCACGCCGCCGCCGGTTGTTGCGGGTGCCTCCGAAATCCATGTCGATGCCATTGGTGGACAAGACTACCGCTCCATACAGGTCGCCATCGATGCTGTCGGCCCGGGTTCGACCATTCACGTCCATCCCGGCACCTATGAAGAGGGCCTGGTGATCACGAAGACCCTCGATATCGTCGGCGTCGGCGACCGCGATTCCGTGGTTATCGAATCCAACGGTGCCGATGCGGCCTGGTTCCAGGGCGGCGACGGGCGGATCGCCAACATGACCCTGCGCCAGATGGGCGGCGGCAATTGGTACGGCATCGA
>CAZKTK010000346.1:0-4003 GCA_964555535.1 uncultured Rhodospirillaceae bacterium | reverse complement strand
TCGATTGGGCCATCCAGGCTCACGGCGCCGGCGGTGTCAGCGACGACTTCGGGCTAGCCCAGGCGTATGCGCATTCGCGCACGTTGCGCCTTGCTGATGGGCCCGATGAAGTGCACCGTAATCAGATCGCCAAGCTGGAGTTGCGGCGGTACAATTAGTGGCTAAGGGGGTAGACGCCCGGAAACGTGGAATGATCCCAACCTAGATTAAGGTCGGGGCCGTGCAGTGTATACAGGTTGCGCCACAAGTTCCGGGCCGATGCTGTCCGACGCGAACGAAAAATCTGATCGAGGCTGAAGATGCTTCCAACCAGTATCGCATTGCTGTCGCTTGGTGCCGTGATCGGCGCGCTCATGCTCGGCGTCGGCGTCGACGACGGCATACGATTCCACGGTGGCGTGGTTCTCGTGCTGACCGTAGTCGGCGCGATATTGCTGCTGCGGCGTGGCATAGGCAAGGACACCGGTCATCCGGTGGTCTCGACACCCGAAGGCGAGGTCTACAACGACGGCGTGGTGCGCGCAGGCGTCATCATGTCGATGTTTTGGGGCGTTGCCGGCTTCGTCGTGGGCCTGGTTCTGGCCTTGCAGCTCGCGTGGCCGGCACTCTATATCGATCTGCCCTGGGTCAGTTTTGGGCGCATCAGGCCGCTTCACACCTCGGCGGTAATCTTCGCTTTCGGCGGCACCGTGCTGCTCACCACCACATTCTACGTGGTGCAGCGGACCTGCCGGGCCAAGCTCGCCGGTGGCATCGCGCCTTGGTTCGTGTTCTGGGGGTATCAGCTATTTATCGTGCTGGCCGCGACAGGCTATCTCGCCGGGATCACTCAATCCAAGGAATATGCCGAGCCGGAGTGGTACGTCGACCTTTGGCTGACCATCGTCTGGGTGGTCTACCTGCTGGTCTTCCTGGGCACGATCTGGAAGCGCAAGGAACCCCACATCTACGTCGCGAACTGGTTCTTCCTGGCCTTCATCGTGACGGTGGCATTGCTGCATGTGGTCAACGCCCTGGCGGTGCCGGTCTCCTTCGCCGGCTCCAAGAGCTATCCGCTGTTTGCCGGCGTTCAGGACGCCATGACCCAGTGGTGGTACGGCCACAACGCGGTGGGCTTCTTTCTCACCGCCGGCTTCCTCGGCATCATGTACTACTTCGTGCCGAAGCGTGCCGAGCGCCCGGTCTATTCCTACCGGCTATCTGTGGTGCATTTCTGGTCCCTGATCTTCCTCTATATCTGGGCCGGACCTCATCATCTGCATTACACGGCGTTGCCTGACTGGACGCAGACCCTCGGCATGACGTTCTCGATCATGCTCTGGATGCCCTCTTGGGGTGGCATGATCAACGGCCTGATGACCCTGTCGGGCGCCTGGGACAAGCTGCGCACTGATCCGGTGCTGCGCATGCTGGTGGTCTCCGTCGCCTTTTACGGCATGAGCACCTTCGAAGGCCCGCTCATGTCCATCAAGGCCGTGAACTCGCTCAGCCATTACACGGACTGGACCATCGGTCACGTGCACTCCGGTGCCTTGGGCTGGGTAGCTTTCGTCAGCTTTGGCGCCCTGTATCACCTTGTCCCGGTATTGTGGGGGCGCCAGCGCCTCTACTCCATGGCATTGGTCGGATGGCACTTCTGGACCGCCACCATCGGCATCGTGCTTTACATCACGGCCATGTGGGTGTCCGGGATCATGCAGGGCCTGATGTGGCGGGCCTATGACAGCTTCGGCTTCCTCGAATACTCCTTCATCGAGACAGTCGAGGCGATGCATCCGTTCTATGCCATTCGAGCGCTTGGCGGGCTGCTGTTTGTGATCGGAGCGTTGATCATGTGTTACAACCTGTGGCGCACCGCGAAGGGTGACCTGCGCGAGGAATCGGCGCCAGGCGGCGTGGCCGCAGCACCGGCGGCGGGGGCCTGAGCCATGTCGAAGATTCTGCAACGTCATCAGACCCTGGAACGCAACTCCATCGCCATGCTGGTTGGCATTCTGCTGGTCGTGGTGATCGGCGGACTGGTTGAGATCGCACCGCTCTTCTATCTGGAAAGCACTATCGAGAAGGTGCGCGGTGTGCGGCCCTATTCGCCGCTCGAGCTCAAGGGCCGGAACGTCTATATCCGCGAAGGCTGCTATGTCTGCCATAGCCAGATGATCCGCTCGCTGCGCGACGAGGTCGAGCGCTATGGCCATTACAGCCTGGCGGCCGAGAGCATGTACGACCATCCCTTCCAGTGGGGCTCGAAGCGCACGGGACCGGATCTCGCGCGTGTCGGCGGCCGCTACTCGAACGATTGGCACGTCGCCCACATGGTTGATCCGCGCAGCGTGGTACCTGGCTCTATCATGCCCGGCTATGCATTCCTCGCCAGACGCGATCTGGATTACGACGATATCGCCGGCCACCTGAACGCAAACATTACGGTGGGCGTGCCTTACGACGAGGCCATGGTCGCGTCGGCCCGGACAGATCTCGAGGCTCAGGCCAATCCGGATTCCGATGGCGTCGAAGCCTTGTTGGCGCGCTATCCCGGGGCGATCGTGGCCGATTTCGACGGCGACCCGGACCGCATCACCGAACTTGATGCGCTGATCGCCTATCTGCAGATGCTCGGCACGCTGGTCGACTTCGATGTCTACCAGGCCGAGGGCGACAACCTGCGATAGGGGGGCCTTATCATGACCTATGAAGGCTTATCTGCATTCATTCAAACCTGGGGTTTGGTGGCCATGGTGGTGGCCTTTGTCGGGATCGTGACCTACGCGTTGTGGCCCGGCAATAAGGCGAAATTTCACGCCGCCGCACGCATGCCGTTGGAGGAGGACTAGACGTGGCCGATACGCAAGGCGCGCCGGGCGGCGACGATTACGAGACCACTGGACACGAGTGGGACGGCATCGCCGAATACAACAAGCCATTGCCTCGCTGGTGGGTGTGGGTTCTATACGCCACCATCATTTGGGCCTTGGCCTATTGGGTGGCCATGCCTGCATTGCCGTTGGCGAGCAGCTTTACTAAGGGGTTGCTGGGCTATAGCCAACGAACCACGGTGGCGAACCAGATTGCCGAGGCCGAAGCGGCAAAGGCGACCGAGGCGGAACAGCTGCAGACGATGGAACTCGATGCCGTGCAATCGGATCCCGATCTCCTGCGCTTCGCCATGGCTGGCGGACGATCCGCCTTCCTGGTCAATTGCTCCCAGTGCCACGGCACCGGCGGCGCAGGTCCCCTGGGCTATCCCAATCTGAACGACGATGATTGGATTTGGGGCGGCACGCTCAGCGATATCCATGATTCGATCAGCTATGGCATTCGTTCGGATCACGACGATACGCGCCTCTCCGACATGCCGGCTTTCGGTGCCGACGAGATGCTGGAACCGGCGCAGATCGCTGACGTCGCTCAATACGTGCTGTCACTGTCCGGCAAGGCCACGGACGATGCCGCGGCGGGGCGGGGCGAGGAGACCTTCGTCGACTGGTGCGCCATGTGTCACGGTGATGACGGTACCGGCATCGCGCCGATGGGTGCGCCGAATCTGACCGATGCCATCTGGCTCTACGGCGGCGATGTGGAGACGATCACAGAGACGATCAGCAACAGTCGCCGTGGCGTCATGCCGGCCTGGAGCGGGCGTTTGTCCGATATCACGATCAAGCAACTTGCCCTATACGTCCATTCCTTGGGTGGTGGCGAATAAGCGAACAATACCAATCGGGGGGGGAGATGCGGTGACGAGTAGGGCATGGTGGATGTCGAGATACCTGTAGCCGGGTCGGCCGAGGCCGCGCCTGGCGTACAGCGGGCCGCGGTCGACGCGGTCATGGCCAAGGAGAGCCGGTCGCTTTATGCCAAGCGGCCGCGCATCCATCCACGTCGCGTGAAGGGAGCGTTCCGGCGCCTCAAATGGGGCCTGATGATCGTGACTCTGGGCATTTATTACCTCACGCCCTGGATCCGCTGGGATCGCGGGCCGGATGTGCCCGACCAGGCCGTGCTG
>CAZKTK010000345.1:0-4004 GCA_964555535.1 uncultured Rhodospirillaceae bacterium | reverse complement strand
CGGGCTCGGGCTCCGGCTCCGGCTCAGGCTCTGGCTCAGGTTCCGGCTCTGGCTCGGGCTCAGGTTCCGGCTCCGGCTCCGGCTCTGGCTCAGGTTCCGGCTCGGGCTCAGGTTCCGGCTCCGGCTCCGGCTCTGGCTCTGGCTCTGGCTCGGGCTCCGGTTCAGGTTCGGGCTCTGGCTCGGGCTCCGGTTCAGGTTCGGGCGACGGTTCGGGCGACGGTTCGGGACCGTCGGGGCGCACACCGCGCTCCAACAGGAACTGTTCTATGGCGGCTGTGCGAACCTGCTTGGCCACGTTTTCCGGCGGGCCGGTGAAACGCAGGCCGAGCGGCGGCACGTCGCGGTGATCGTCGAAGCGCGTCAGAAGTGTGGCATCGACAAGCCAGCTCGAAAGATCGAATGCGCCAACCAGATCTCCCGTGGCCCTCTCGCCGACCAGGCGCACATCATCGCTGCGCATCTCGCCATCGGTAATCGCGAAGCTGCCCGACAAAGCGCGGTAGCGGCTGCTGCCAGCGCTCGTTGCGCGCGACGCCAACGCGACAAATGTCGCCACAGAGGCCGTATTGTCGAGCCCCGCCGACAGGGCCGCCAGGTCGAGCACATCGATCACGCCGGCACCGACTTCGCGGAACCGCCCCTTGCCGGTCAAGGCCAGTACCATCTGTTGCTGGCTGGCACCGCTGGTGCTGAAGGTTCCGTCGAAGGTTGCACGTCCGTCGATCGCCTCGATCCCGACGATGCTGCCTAACATCTCGCGCATCTCGAACTCATCGAGCTCGACGGCAAGACGGGCGCGCGGCACCGTGCCGGACACCAATTGCCCGCTGAGATCGAGCCTCCCGCCCATCAGTCCGCCGGCAAGGCGCGTGATGTCGAGCGTCCCGTTGTCGAGAGTAAGGGCGAGCTCCGCCCCAGCGATGCTCCAGCCCCCCATTGCCAGGGTCTCGGAACTCAGCTTGACCGACGCATCGAAGCTATGCAGCGCGCTGAGATCGAAAGGCTCGCGCGACCATTCTCCCGGCGCGGTATCACCGAACTCGTGCGGCACCAACAAAGCAACGATGGCATCCGCGGCCATTGGCCCCGTGGTGAGGTCGACCGACAATTCGGGACGCACGTCATCAAGCGCCAGCGAGAGGCTTCCCAAAACCGAAGAGCCACCGAGATTGGCGCTCAAATTGAGTGCAGTGACGGCCTGCGCACCCCCGTTCACCCGAGTGCTTACCGTAAGCGGGCCGCGCATTTCCGTAGACGGCGCTTCCAAGCCGAAGCCGGCGATCAGTTCTGCGAGATCCGGGTGGTCAAGCTCCGTCGCAAGGGAGACGCTGACAGCACTCGGCAAGCCCTCGACGCGACCGTTCGCTGCCACGTCGCCGCCCGCCACACCGAGCTTCGCCGCAATCTCCAAACCGGCCAGTGCCCCTTTGGCCGACCCGCTGAGCGTTATCGGCGCCGCCAAGGCCTGCGGCGCACCGTTGTCGAGAAGGTCTGCCGAGCGCAAAAGGCGCGCCAGGTTCGGATGGGCGAAATCCCCTTCGAGGTCCACGCGCGGCGTGCCCCCAAGCTCCTCGACCCGTCCTGAAACCTTAATCTCCGCTTCCGACAACGAAGTTCTCAGATCCACATCGAAGTCCGACACCTTGCCGTCGATCTTGGCCTCGACCACGACCGACGCGGCAAACAAGGGCGGCGCATCATCGGCCAGCAGCCCCACGCTCAAGAGCAAACGCCCGGCATTGTCATTGCTCAATGTCGCCTCACCGTCGAACGACGGCTCGACCATGACCCGCGACAAGGTACCGTCCACATCGACGTGACTCTCCAGGGCCTCGACGCTGCCGTCTACGACCAGGGCATCGAGCCCGCCGGCGACACGCGCATCGACAGTGAGCGCACCGACAAAAGCCGACGGCAAGTCGGCAAGTTCCGGGAAGACACGAGTCATTGCGGAGAGATCCGCGGTATCGAACTCCAGACCGAGATCGACGATCGGCTCCGAGGCCAGGTTCGCAACACTGCCCGTTACCTTGGCGTTGGCGCCGGCCAGGTCTCCCACGCCGACATCGCGCAAGGTCAGGCTACCAGACTGCAGCAAGCCGTCGAGCCGCAAGCCGCTGATCGGCAGCTCCTGCCATGTCAGGCTATCCGCCTGAAGCACGAAATCGGCATCGAAATCCGCCAACAGCGAGAGCAAGGCCGTGCCAGGATCGGCGTCGCCTTCCGGACTGCCCTGCTCCGGCGGCGGGCGGGTCCCGGGCGGTGCCAGCTCGACATCGCGACGCATTCTGTAGGCATCCAGGTTAAGCCGATCGACGCTGAGATTGATGCCGAATGCCGGGCGGGTACGATTGGCATATGCGATGCCGCCCAACAGTTGCGACGCGTCCAGGCGCACGTCGATGCCGGTAACCTGGCCACTGACCATGTCGCCATCGATGGCCGCCGCCAGGTTGAAGGTGCGCAGGCGATCCGCCGGCACATTGGAAATGTCGGCGCCCAGCCAGCTGAGCATCGATCGCAGATTGTCCGATGCCGCGTCCAACTGCCCGGAGACATGCGGCCGCTCGCCGCCGAGATCAACGCTGCCCGTAAACTCGGCGTTCGAGCCCCCCGGAAGCAGAGCCGACGCCCGCTGGATGCCGACCACCCCATCGGCCAGCGTCGCCTCGAGCACGGCTTGGCGCACGATCTGTGTGCGATAGACCAAGGCATCGACGGAGAACTGGAGCTTTCCGGAATCGATGCCGGCAAAAACCTTGCCCGCAGGCTCGTTCGCCTCGCTTTCGGCCCCTCCCGACGTGGCCAGGAGCGCATCGAGATCCAAACGGCTGGCGCTCAGATTGGCGTCGAAGCGTGTCGGCTTGGCAATGCTCCCCGACGCCTCGCCCTTGGCGATCATATCGCCCATGCGAAGATCTATTTCAGTAGCCGTAAAATCGCTGGCAGTGAATGCAACCCTGCTGGAGATTTCCAGACGCTGATCGCCGAGTGAAGGCACGGCAATATGCTGGCCACTCAACCCGGCGACAAGGTCGATGACCGGATTGGGCCCCGCCGCCTTGACGGTCATCTTGCCGTCGATACCCGGATCCGATGTATCCAGAATGCCGCCGCCGGAGAACTCCACGCCGGCGCCCAATGCCAATGCCTGCAGGCGAAGGGCCACCCGCTTCTCCGCAACGACCTGGCCGAGAGAGAGATCCACCTCGGTCGGCACGCCGCGAAGCGTCAGAGTTCCGCGACCGCGGAAAGGCCCGGACAGGGACTCCGCGGCAAGCACGAGATCGACATTTTCGATCCGCTCTTCCTGCCCCGTCGCCTGATCGTGCCAGACTAGCAGCCCGCGCTCGACCGCCACGCGTTCGAGACTCATATTGATATCGCCGCTGAGCAGGCCGGACCCGATGCCCGGCAGCACATCGGAGCCGAAGCCATCGTCAAGGCTACCCTGCAGGCGCCAATTGAGACTGCCGTCGGGTCGCCGCTCCAAATTGACCTCGGGCCCGACCAGCGTGATGCTGTCCACGCGCAGCTTACCCGTCAGAAGCGCCACCATACCGATATGGACATCGAGCGATTCGATTTGAGCCATCGCGGCTTCGGAAGTGCCATCGCCGTCGCCGATACGCAAACGCGCTGCGGAGAACGTGGGAGCCGGCAACATCGCGAAATCGATGCCGCCATCCACTTCCACGTCCCAACCGGTCGCGGCCTCCAACTGGGCCACGATTTGCGGTTTGAAGCGATTCCAGTCGACAAAACTCGGCCCCGCCAGCAATGCCGCGAGCACGAGTATGGAGACCGCTGCCACACCGTAGAGAACCGCCTTCAACGCTGCATTCTCCGAGGCATCAAGTGAAATCCGTCCAAGGCTATCTCCCGCAAGCTTGCGCAGCCTGCAAACGCCGGTAATCTAACCAATGCGACAATGCTGATATAGAGCGCAATAGCCTGATCGCGACATCGGCCCTCACGCGGCCCACCGGTCCGCGCTTCTCCCA
>CAZKTK010000344.1:0-4021 GCA_964555535.1 uncultured Rhodospirillaceae bacterium | reverse complement strand
TCAAGGGCGGCGAAGTTGCGGCCATGAAGGTCGGCTCCATGCCCAAGAGCACCCTCGACGCCTGGGTCGAATCCAACATGTAAGCCGCTCAGCCAGGCGGCGTGCCGTTCTCGGCCAGCGCCTGGCCCACCAGATAGAGCGAACCGCAGACCAGAATGCGGGCACCGGCCGGGCACGAGCCAATGGCGGCCATCAGGCTGTCCGCAGCCTTGCAGCCCGGTATCTCGCCGGGGCTGAGGCTGTTGGATTGTCCTGGAATGGCGATTGCCACCGCATGATCGGCAAGCCCCACGAGCGGCGCCAGGAAGGCGTCGGGCGACTTGCTGTCGAGCATGCCGACGACGAGCGCCAGCGGTCGGTCGCGCCAGGCATCCGCAGCATGGGCGGCGAGCGCCGCGCCCGCATCCGCATTGTGGCCACCGTCGAGCCATAGCTCGCAGCCGGACGGCAAGCTCTCGACCAGCGCACCCGATTCGAGCCGTTGCAGGCGGCCGGGCCAAACGGTGCCGGCAAGATCGGGTTGTCCTATGCCAAGCACCTCGAGACAGGCGATGGCCTGGCCGGCCGTGGCGATCTGGTGCGGACCGAGGAGCGGCGGCAGCGGCAGGCGCAGCTCCCTTTCCCCGTTGCGATAGGTCATGCCTTCCCCATCGGCGTCCACCGACCAGTCGCGACCCTCGAGCAGAATGGGTGCATCCCTTTCCGCAATCGCCGCCCACGCTTCCGGCTTCTGCCTCGCGACCACGCAGGGCACGCCAGGGCGCGTGATCGCCGCCTTCTCCGCAGCGATCCCGGCCAGGCTGTCGCCGAGGAACTGCTGATGGTCGAGGCCGATGGGCGTGATCGCCGTAAGCCGCGGCGCATCCAGCACGTTGGTGGCATCGAGACGCCCGCCGAGCCCCGTCTCGAGCAACAGCATATCGGCGGGCGCGCGCGCGAAAGCCAGCATCGCCGCCGCCGTGGTGATCTCGAAAAAGGTGATCGGGGCGCCGGCATTCGCGCCCTCGCATTCGTCGAGCAGGGCGGCGAGCACATCGTCGTCGATCAGGCGTCCGGCCAAGCGGACGCGCTCGGCAAAGGCGACAAGATGGGGCGAGGTGTAAACATGAACGCGCTTGCCGTCGGCCTCCAAACCCGCGCGCAGGAAGGCGATCAGCGAGCCCTTGCCGTTGGTGCCGGCGACATGGACCGTCGGCGGCAGCATCCGCTCAGGGTTGCCGAGGGCGCCCAGCAGCCGCGCGATGCGGCCGAGCGAGAGATCGATTCGCTTCGGGTGAAGGGTCAGCAGGCGATCGAGGATCGCATCACTTTTCGGCAAGGGGGGCTTCGTCTTCGTCGGGCTCCGGCGGCAGGATTTCCGCCTCGGAGGCGCTCTCGCCAAGTTCCGGGATGGCGACGCTGCGCTCGACCAGATCGACGACATCCGCCCCCGGCAACGGCGCCATGAGCAGGGATGTCAGGCGGATCAGGGTGTCGCGGATCTCGCGCCGATGCACCACCGCATCCACCATGCCGTGCTCGAGAAGATATTCGGACTTCTGGAAGCCCTCGGGCAGGCTCTGGTGCAGAGTGCTCTCGATGACCCGCGGCCCGGCAAAGCCGATCAGTGCGCCAGGCTCCGCGAGCGTGATGTCGCCGAGCATGGCGAAGGAGGCCGTCACGCCGCCCGTGGTCGGGTTTGTGAGGACGACGATGTATGGCAAGCCCGCCTCGCGCACCTCGTTGACGGCAATGGTGGTGCGCGGCATCTGCATCAGCGACAGAATGCCTTCCTGCATGCGCGCGCCGCCGGAAGCCGGGAAGACGACCAGCGGCGCCCGTTGCAGCACCGCAAGCTTGGCCGCGGAAACCAGGCCCTCGCCGACGGCCATGCCCATGGAGCCGCCCATGAAACCGAAATTGAAGGCGGCGGCCACGAGCTGACGGCCACCGACGGCACCGTGCACGACGCTGATCGCGTCCTGATGGCCGCTTTTGGCCTGGGCGTCCTTGAGCCGGTCCGCATAACGCTTGGTGTCGCGGAAGCGCAGGGGATCGAGCAGCACTTCCGGCAGATCGATGGCGGTATACTCACCCTCGTCGAAGAGCGCGGCAAAGCGCCCCTCGCTGCCGATCGCCATGTGGTGTTCGCAATGGGGGCAGACGAAGAGCTGCGATTCGAGATCGCGGTGAAAGATCATCTGCTCGCAGGACGGGCACTTGTCCCACAAATTGTCAGGCACATTGCGACGCGCCACCAGTGCCCGGATCTTCGGCCTGACATAATTGTTGAGCCAGCTCATGCTTCGCTCCACCTGTGATTCATGCCCGTGCGCCGCGCACACCCGCGGCCAGTGCCTCGACCAGCTCCACGACCGCTTCCACCGCGTCGCCGCCGTCACGCTCGGCAACCGCGATGCGATCGACGAAAGCAGAGCCCACCACCGCGGCATCGGCATGGCGTGCCACTGCTGCCGCCTGCTCCGGTGTCTTGATGCCGAAGCCTACCGCCACCGGCAGGTCCGTGTGGCCCTTCAGCCGCCCCACCGCCGCCGCCACGGCATCGTGATCCGCCGCGCCAGCGCCTGTAATCCCGGTGATCGAGACATAATACAGGAAGCCGCTGGTATTGCGCAGCACCGCAGGCAGGCGTTGGTCGTCCGTGGTCGGTGTCGCCAGGCGAATGAAGGACACGCCCTTCGCCAGGGCCGGCAGGCAAAGCTCCTCGTCTTCCTCCGGCGGCAGATCGACGATGATCAGCCCATCCACGCCGGCGGCGAGCGCGTCATCGAGAAAACGGTCGACGCCATAGACATAGATGGGATTGTAGTAGCCCATGAGGATGATCGGCGTGTCTTTGTCGCCCGTGCGGAACTCGCGCACCATCTCTAGGGTCTTTGTCAGGGTCTGGCCCGCCGCCAGGGCACGCTGACCGGCCAGTTGAATGGCGGGTCCGTCGGCCATCGGATCGGTGAACGGCATGCCGAGTTCGATCACGTCGGCACCCGCTGCCGGCAGGCGCTTGACCAAGGCCAGCCCGCGCGACGCGTCCGGATCTCCCGCCATGACGAAAGCCACCAGGCCGGCCCTGCCCTCTTCCGCCAGGGCCGCGAAGCGCCTCTCGATACGGCTCACAGCTCCACCCCCAGCTTCTCGGCCACCGCGAAGATGTCCTTGTCGCCCCTGCCACACATGTTCATCACCAACAGATGGTCGGTGGGCAGCTCGGGCGCAAGCTTGACCACATGCGCCAAGGCATGCGCCGGCTCCAGCGCCGGGATGATGCCTTCGAGACGCGAGCAGAGCTGGAAGGCGTCGAGCGCTTCGCCGTCCGTGACCGAGACGTATTCGACCCGGCCCTGCTCGTGCAGCCAGGCATGCTCGGGTCCGATGCCGGGATAGTCGAGCCCGGCCGAGATCGAATGGGCATCGGTGATCTGGCCGTCATCGTCCTGCAGGAGATAGGTGCGGTTGCCATGCAGCACGCCGGGCGAGCCGGCGCTGAGCGAAGCCGCGTGGCGGCCCGTCTCGACCCCTTCGCCGCCCGCTTCGACACCGATGATGCGCACGTCGCGGTCATCGAGGAAGGGATGGAACAGGCCGATGGCATTCGAGCCGCCGCCGATACAGGCCACCAGCGAATCCGGCAGGCGCCCCTCGGCGGCCTGGATCTGCTCCCGCGCCTCATGCCCGATCACGGACTGGAAATCGCGCACCAGTTCGGGATAGGGGTGCGGCCCGGCCACGGTGCCGATGATGTAGTAGGTATCCTCGACATTGGTCACCCAGTCGCGCAGGGCCTCGTTCATGGCGTCCTTGAGGGTGGCCGTGCCCGAGGTGACCGAGCGCACTTCGGCTCCCAGCAGCTTCATGCGAAACACATTGGGTTGCTGGCGAACGATATCGGTCTCGCCCATATAGACCGTGCAGGGCAAGCCGAACAGAGCACAGACAGTTGCCGTGGCAACACCGTGCTGGCCGGCGCCGGTCTCGGCGATGATGCGTGTCTTGCCCATGCGCCGGGCAAGCAGGATCTGGCCGA
>CAZKTK010000343.1:0-4028 GCA_964555535.1 uncultured Rhodospirillaceae bacterium | reverse complement strand
GCATCAACATGGTGCCGTTAATCAACATCGTTTTCCTGCTGCTGATCTTCTTCATGCTGTCGAGCACCCTGGTCACCCCCGACAGCCTGGATGTGACCCTGCCCGAATCCGAGAGCGCGCGCGCTGCCGAGAGCCAGCCCATCGTGCTTATCGTGGACAGCGAAGGCCGCATCGCCATCAACAACTGGGAAGTCGCTGCCGACGAAGTCGCGGGGCGGCTTGCCGGCATGGCCGGCGCCCATGCCGGAGCCGGGCTGGTGATCAAAGCTGATGCCGGGGCGACTTATGCCGAGCTTGGCACCTTCCTACGCGCAGCCAAGACCGCGGGCATCGAACGTATCGCGCTTGCCACGCGCGAGCCGGATCCGGCCGGAGCGGCGCCATGAGCGGCATCCGCTCATATGAGTTCGTCGCCGCAGCGGTGCTTTCCGGCGCCGTGCACGTGGCCGCCATGGTGGGCGTCATGCTCTACAAGGTCGAGCGCGAAGAGGAAATCGCGGCGCCTATGGTCTATCTCGAGTTGGCGGCGCTCGATGCAGACGCGTCAGCGGAAGGCCCGGCCGACCCGGCCATGGCGCCGGCGCCCGACCAACTCGACGAGACGGCAGAACCCCTGCCGCCGGACGCCATGGCGCCCATGTCGCCGCCACCACCACCGCCGCCGGAGCTCGCCGAAATCACCCCGCCGGAGGACCTGACCGAGCCGCCGCCGCCGGACCTCACACCGCCGCCGCCGGACGAGGCCCCCATGCCCGAGTTGGCGCCGCCGCCGCCGGAGCTGGCAGAGATCACGCCACCGGAGGATATGAGCGAGCCGCCACCGCCGGAGATAACGCCGCCGCCACCAGATGAAGCGCCGATGCCCGAGCTGGCGCCACCGCCGCCGGAGCTGGCGGAGATCACGCTGCCGGAGGACCTCAGCGAGCCGCCGCCGCCCGAGTTGACACCGCCACCGCCCGAGGTGTTGCGCATGCCGGACCTTGCGCCGCCGCCATTGCGTGAGCTGGTGGAAGTGGTCTCGCCTGACGATCTGCCGGAACCGCCGCCGCCGGAATTGACGGCACCGCCGCCTGAACGAGTGCGGCTGCCCGAGCCCATTCCCCTCGAGCGCCCCGAGCCGCCCCAGCCCGAGTTGGCCGCCTTGCCGCCGCGTGCCGAGCCGCCGCCTGAGATGGCGCCGCCACCACCGCCAGAGGCGTTGCCCGAGACCCTGCCGCCACCGCCGACGCGGCGCGACGAGCTTGCCGAGCTGCCCAGGCCACGGCCGAAGCCAGAGCCCCCCGTGCGCCGTGTGGAGACACCGCCGCCGCAGCCGGCGCCTCAGCCGCAACCCGTCGCCCAGCCGGAACGGCGACCGCCGCCGCCTGTCGAAGAGACGCCACCGCGCCAGGTCGCCAGCCTGCCAGCACCCGTGCCCCAGCCGAAACCGCCGCCGGCACCCGCCGGCCCCTCGCCGGAAGCGCTCGCGGCCTATGGCGGCAGCCTATTCCAGGCCATCAACACGACCGCCGCGCGCAACTACCCTGCCCGCGCGCTGCAGCGCCGCCAGGAAGGCATCGTGCCCGTGCGCCTGACCATCGACGCCGCCGGCGCCCTGCTCTCCGTCGTCGTCCTCGACGAAAGCCAGGCACCCTCACGCCTCATCACGGCAGCAGTAAAGGCAGTAGAGAAAGCCGCCCCCTTCCCCGCCTTCGGCGAAGACCTTGGCAACGGCCAACGCCAATTCGACGTGCGTATCGTCTACAAAATCCGCTAAAGCATATTTCGACCGAGGCCGTGTGGCAACGCGGTGGTGGGCGGTGCGCTGACTGGCAGTGTCCAGTGGGCTCATGGAACAACGCATCACGCCCATGATCGGCAACTCGGCTTATCTCGATGTTCCGGTCGCCACGCCCCGCCCACGTCGCGCCTTTATAGCCCTTCAGGATTAGATGGAATCGGTTTGACCGGTTCCATCTAATCCTGAAGGGCTATAATGCAAACTCAGCGGCTCCAGGTCGTGCTGGATGGCGCTGCCGATGGCCTCCTCGCAGGTCGGCAATACGGCGAGCTGGCGACCGTCGGCGCCATGCACGGCGTAGGCTATGCCGCCATCGACGGCGATCGCCTTGACGTAGGCAATGACCGGCAGGCCGAGTGTGGCCAGGGTTTCGGTGGAGATCGTGAGCGTGTCGGGGTTCGGGCTCATGACTCACCCACGGCTTTCAGTTCCGGTGTGCTCGCCCTCTCGTCACCAATGTCGATGGGGATGGTTCGCGTGCGCGTGGCCGGCAGGGGCTGGTCGATGTCGATGTGCAGCAGGCCGTGCTCCAGCTTGGCGGCGCTCACTTCCAGGCCGTCGGCGAGCACGAAATTGCGCTGAAATTGGCGCGCGGCGATGCCGCGATGGAGAAAACGGCGGCCGTCAGACTCGCTATCGGCATCCTGACGGCCCTGCACCAGAAGCTGGTTGCCTTCGATGCTGACCGTGAGGTCGTCATCGGTGAAGCCTGCTACCGCCAGGGTGATGCGCAGGCGATGATCGCTCAATTGTTCGATATTGTAGGGGGGATAGCCATCATGGGCGCTCTTGGAAACGCGCTCCAGAAGCTGCTCGAAAGGCTCGAAACCGAGCAAGAGCGGGCTGTTGAAGACAGACATGCGGGACATAGGCACTCCTCCTCGTCGAGCGAGATGTGTCCTTGATCGTTGGGCGTCGCGCGGATCCCACCCAAATGCAGCGACCCAGCGACGGACGGCCCGAGACCCGGCACCGCCACAGTTCCATGTTGGCATTGTTGCCGCCGTCATCAAGGACCGGGTGTCACGCGCGCTCACATCTGGCGGATGACGAATTGACCCGGGGCGCGCGGCGCTCCACTCTCTCAGGGCGGGATGCAAGGAGAAGCGCGATGCTGATCAAGACGAGGCGCGGCTGGGAGTTGCCGGAAAGCGCGGCGACGCCGGAAGCGGTCTATCTCAACCGGCGCAGCCTGCTGGCGGGGCTCGGCGCGAGCGGGGCTGTGGCGCTCGCCGGCTTGCCGCTGGCAGCCCGGGCCGATCGGCCCGGCGCGGCGCTGTATCCGTTCGCGCGCAACGAGCGCTACACCGTGGAGCGCCCACTCAGCAAGGAGCGGCACGTCACCACCTACAACAATTTCTACGAATTCGGCTCCCACAAGAATATCCACAAGGCCGCCCAGAATCTCGTTACCGATGGCTGGAAGGTGGCCGTTGACGGCCTGGTCGAAGAGCCATTCGAGATCGGCTTCGAAGACCTGCTGGCGCAGATGCCGCGCGAAGAAAGGGTCTATCGCCACCGCTGTGTCGAGGCCTGGTCGATGACAGTGCCGTGGAGCGGCTTTCCGCTTGCCGCCCTGGTCGCCCTGGCACGGCCGTTAAGCGGGGCGACATATGTGCGTTTCGAGTGCTTCCACGACCGCCAGATGGCGCGCGGCCAGCGCCAGCACTGGTTCCCCTGGCCCTATACCGAGGGCCTGACAATGGCTGAGGCGACCAACGAGCTCGCCTTCATCGCCACCGGGCTCTATGGCAAGCCGATCCTGAAGCAGAACAGTGCGCCGTTGCGCCTGGTGGTGCCGTGGAAATACGGCTTCAAGTCGATCAAGTCGATCGTTCGCATTAGCTTTACCGACACCCGCCCGGCGACGTTCTGGAACACCATCAATGACGAGCTCTACGGCTTCTGGGCCAACGTCAATCCGGACGTCCCTTTCCCGGACTGGAGCCAGGCGACCGAGCGCGTGCTGGGCTCGCGCGAGCGCATCCCGACGCAACTCTATAACGGCTACACCGACTTCGTTGCGCATCTCTATGGCGACGTCGGCGGCGAAAACATCTTCTTCTAGCCGTGCCAGAGACCCTTACCTGCGATCTGTGCGTGATCGGGGCCGGCGCGGCGGGCCTCAGCGTTGCCGCGGGCGCCAGCCAGATGGGCGCGAACGTGGTGCTGATCGAGTCGGGTGCCATGGGAGGCGATTGCCTCAATACGGGCTGCGTGCCGTCGAAGGCGCTGCTGGCGGCGGGCC
>CAZKTK010000342.1:0-4032 GCA_964555535.1 uncultured Rhodospirillaceae bacterium | reverse complement strand
ACAAGATGCCGGCGTGTCGGGCCGGTGGATCACATTGGATCCAATCCTTGGCCCGCCCGTCATATTTCGCCCATGTCGCCGCCACTGAGAGTTCACGCGTCAGCGCGGGTGCGCTGGTCGGCACAATCGAGGGATCGCTAGAGGTCGGATCGGTCGAGACGGAAACAATCAAACCACCTGCCTGATAATGCCGCCCACGGTTCGCCAACTCCTTTTCCGCCGCATCGACGACGCGATGGAGATCGCCAGCCACCACGCGGATCACCGGCTTATGCCGCGCCTCAGTGTTGCGCACTCCGAGAAATTCGAGGAGCGCCCCGATGCGGTACTTGTCGCGGTGGGAGTGCTGACAGCAATAGCCCCCCACGGGATATAGCTCGTCAGGTTCGAAATAGGCCGCGCCTGTATCCTGTTCGTCGGTGTGCTCGCGCACCCACGGACAGGTCATGTCGTGCTTACCGGAACCAAGCGGCGTCTTGTAGAGCCCTCTCGCTTTTAGTGCTGCAACGACTGGATTCTCCGGCGCCTTGGGTGTCAAGACATCGTCCACGTCAGTGCCAGTTCCGGGCAAGGTGCTGTCAGATGTCGTGGAAAGTGTCGCAGATCTCTTCGGCCTACCAGCAGGGGCAAGATCCAACTGTAGGCGATCCACAATCTCCCCTGGCGTATAGCGATTGTCAGGTCGCCACTCAAGCAAGCGACACTGAAATGGCACGCCGCTTTCGTCCGCATATTTTGGCTTACCATTGATCGCTACTGGCAGGCGCGCCCAGCGGCTCAGCGGCCCTGTCGCACCCGCATCGCACAACCCCGCCCCAATCACAGCATTGAGCAAGCGCACGGCCACCGGCCCATCAGTGACTGGCTCAGCGAGGATAATCCCACCTTGATAATTTCCGGGGCTCGTCTCGATCAGCCAGGACAACTCAAAGCCATCCAGACGATCAATCCGCACCTTAGTGCCTAGATCATCGAGCATGAGAAAATGACAGGCGGCGAATTGCCCTTTGCGCGCCCTAAATGAGCCGTCATCGCCGGGATAGAAACTCGAACAGCCGAGGTAGTTGTTTGTCTCAGCGGAAAGATTATTGGCAGCCAAATCAGCGCGACTGGCTGGCCAGCCGCCCATACTGGGATTGCCGCTCTTAGACGAGACCGCCGCATATGCTCCTTCGGGCAGCTGGGGAAAAACCTGAGCGATGAACTCGGCGTTCGTGATCTGGAAATCACCTCCTTCGCCGCCTTTACCTGCTTTCGCGAGTTCGGTTGGAAAAACTGTCAACGCGCGCGCGGTCACTGCTCCGATGCTGTCAGCGGTCATGGCGCGCGCCGTCGTCATTGCAAACAATGGGTTCGCCGGTGTCGTTCGCTGGGACTGGCAAATCGGCGCGCACCCATTCAGCAAGCACTGAGAAGAAGCCGGTGACGTTGGCGGCGATCTGTTTCGCCTCGTCGTCGCTCAGGTCACGCCCGATGCGCGGTTGCCAGACCTCGCGGGTTCGTTCGATCCGGTTCTCATCCAAATTGTCGTTTGCAGCTTTCACCGAAGATCTCACGGTCGGCTTTCCGCCGCTCCGTGCCTCTGATCTCCGGCCTCGCCGTCGAAGGCGTGCTCTGTGCCTGAAGCCTCACCCTCTACGGCCTCTAATCGGTCGAGAAGAGCGCCAGCCGTTGTCACAGCTGCTCGTATAACCTCCACGCTTGCCGGCGCAGTCGCTGCCTCGCGAGCTTCACGAAGATAGCGCAGGGCGTCGGATGGACGCCAATCTGGGCAACGCATTATTCTGACTCCTGAGCCGACACCGGTTGATATGCCGGAAGCGCTTCGAACCAGCGTTGGCCTTCACTTGAGGGTATGAGAGTGCGCGAGCCACACTTCACTGCGCGCAGGCGCCCAGCGGCTAGCTCACGATACGTGCCGCTGCGCGATATCTTGTAGCGCTTGCAAAATTCCACGACGGTGTCGGCAGCGAAATCTTGGTCCATGTCGAAACACTCCGGTGCTTTGTGGTGCGCCTGGATATAGGCGCCCGAACCAGAGCAGTCACAACGTCGTTTGATTGCAGATTCAGCAAGCGCGGTACGAGCGCTATGCCGCGCTCAGCCATATAAATGCGACATGGCGACGAGGCTGCCACCCACATCGCTTATCGGGGAATAGTTGGGGAAAAACGGCCGCGCCGCGTCAGTAAAGAAGCTAAGTCATTGAATACACTGGCGTCCCCTACGGGACTCGAACCCGTGTTTTCGCCGTGAAAGGGCGATGTCCTAGACCGCTAGACGAAGGGGACGCTGGCGTTGCTGGGGGGCGATATATCGTGCTGTTGGCGGCGCGGTCAACCGCCCTCGCCAAGGAGAATGTCCTTGGCGCGATTTATCTTGGCCGCGAGGTAGTCCGATCCGCCGTGATCGGGGTGCACCTGTTTCATCAGGCGGCGGTGGGCGTCCTTGATGTCCTGGTCGCTGGCGCCGGGGCTGAGGCCGAGGATATCGAGGGCTTCCTCGGCCGTCATGGCTGTCTCGCCGCCGGCCGGCGCGCCTTCATTCCCGGCGACGTCGCGCCAATCGGGCTGGGTGCGGTCGAGAAAGCCTTCCAGCAGGCGCCGGGAGCGGTCGTCGCCGCTGCATTCACGGAGCAGGTCGAGAAGCTCGCCAAGCGCCAGGGTCGAAAGCCGCCGCCCGGCGAAGGCGCCCTGCAGCACTTCGCCGTCGAGGGAGCCGCTGTCATGGTCGAGCTGCATGCGCAGCCATACGGTCTCCGCAGACGACTGGGCGCCGGGCATGGGACCTGCCGAGGCCGCACGCCGCGCCGCCGCCGCCCTGCGAACGCCCCAGATCCAGGCCAGCAACGGCACCAGGTTGCGCACTCGCCAGAGCGCCGCCGCCAGGCCGCCGAAGAGGCCGGCGATCAGCGCCTGGCCGCGCACCAGTAGCAGCACGCCGAGCCCGATGGCAATCACGATACCCACCCAGCGCAGGGCGCGAGCCAGCACTTGCGGATTGGCCGACACGAACAGGCGCGTCAGCACCAGAAAGACCAGCAGCAGCGCCACGCCCATCAGCAGATAGGCGATCATGCTCCGCCTCCCTTGCCGCGCCGGCTTTCCAGCCTGAGCAGGGTGCGCCCTTCGCGGCGCTCGAAATCCTCCAGCGCCGGGCGCCCGCCGACCGCATAGACCGCAACCGCCGCCAACAATGCTTTCAGGCTCGCCGCGCTTGCCGAATCGAAACGGCAATAGGCACCGCCCGAGAGCCGCGCGATCTGGCGGAAAGCGCTTTCGGCCACCGCGTCGCCACCCTCGTGGAAGACGAAGACGGGAACGCCGTCGATGCCGAGCTGGCCCGCCTGGTGGCACAGTTCGTCGACGCTTTCCTCGCAGGCATCGCCGATGAAGACCACGGCATGGACCTTTTCCTTGGCACTCTCTTTCAGGGCGTGGCGCAGCAGCTTGCCTATTTGCGTGCGCCCGCCGAGGCAGCGCACGCCGGTCATGCGCTGCAGCAGCGCCTTGCTGTCATTGCTGAACGGCGTCGCCTTGAATTCGCCGAAGCCGCGATAATAGGCGAGCTGCACCGCGAGGGTGCCGAGCGCCGCTGTCTCGCTGAACATCTCGGCCTGGATATGGCAGGCGGTGTCCCAGCTCTGCTCGCGGCTGGCGGTGGCGTCGAGGGCGAAGATCAGCCGGCCCTTGCGGCTGCCGCCAGCATGTGTCGTGAGTTTGCCGACGGTGTCGAGAAAGGCGTCGATCTCGGAATCGCTCGACGGCGCCGGCAGCCTGTCGCGCTTGTCCGCCATCGGGCGCGCCCCGTCCGCCTCAGTCGCCTGCCGCGGTGGTGCGGCCTGTCGCTTGTGGGCGGCTCAGCTCGTCGATCTTGGCGGCCAGGCCGCGCACCTCTTCGATTGCCGCAAGGTGCGACTTTGTCGGCTTAGGACCGGTGCCTTCCGCATCGAGCACGCAGAGGCCGTGCAGAAACAGCTCGCGAAAGATCACGCGCTCGGCGAAACCCGGCAGCAGGGTGAAGCCGAGCTCG
>CAZKTK010000341.1:0-4040 GCA_964555535.1 uncultured Rhodospirillaceae bacterium | reverse complement strand
AAGGCCAGAATGCGCCGCTGCTCGACGATCGCCGCCGCCACCGGGTGGCGGAACTCGCGCTCCGGCAGCACCATATTCAAGACCGAGGTCTCGCCCGTCTGCCCCGCCGTGTCGGTGGCGCGCAGGATGAGATTGACCGGCATGCCCGCCCAGGGGTGCGGCGTGAGATCGTGATAGCTCTCCCCGGCGGCCTCGGCAGGGGCCACGCCGGGCAGCGGCAGGGACAGGCTCACCGCCTTGGCGACGGGCGACGGCGCCTCGCCCGGGCGGTCGATCTCGGCGCTGACTCCCGCCAGGCCGAAATCGTCGCTGGCCTCATAGGCGAGCGTAAGCACGCTGCGCCGCGTCGCCTCGGGCTCATCGGCCAAGGCCACCACTGGCGGCAGGTCGTGAACGATGCGCACATCCCATTCGCCGAGCGCATGCGTGCCCTGGCTAATGGTCAGCGCCGTATCGGCTTCCAGCGTCACATCGAGGGCGAATTCGCTTTCGCTTTCGGCAACGAACACCGCTTCCCCCGCGCCCTGGTGCAAGGTGGGCAGCCGGCCGCCGCCGTGAACCCGCGCCACGAGCACGCTGCCCGCCACCACGGTGAGCGGCGCATCGCGCGCCTCCACGAGCGATGCATCGACGCCGAGGTCGCGAGCCTCGGTGAGAAAGACCGGCGCCAGGCCGGTATATTCCGGCGGGTCGATCCAGGCAGTGAGCTGCCCGGGCCCGGCCGCGGCGAAGGCCGACAGGTCGGGGGCGAAGGCATCCGTCACGTGGGACGACAGCCGGTCGCCGGCGCCGATGACGCCGACCAGCAGCAGCAGCACGATGCCGGCACGCACGGCGAGCGGGTCGCGCCGCCACAGCGCGCTCTCCGGCCAGCCGACATGCAGGCGGGCAAGCAGCGCGCGCACCCGCCGCACGTGGACACGCCAGACCGCCCCGGCAATCACATCGTCCACCGCCGGGCGGTCGAGCACCGTCGAAAGCGGCCGGTGGTCGACACCGCTGGTGCGTTCAAGGCGGCGAATACCCGCATCGCGTGCCGGCACATGATAGGCGCCGCGGCCATGCCAGAGAGCCCAGAGGAGCAGGCCGGCGCAGGCCACCAGGCCCAGCGCGTGCAGCCAGCCCGGCAGCAGCGACCAAAGGCCGAACACGGTCATGACGGCAAAGCCGCCGAGCACGGCCAGCGCCGGCAACAACGCCGGGATCAAGCGCTCCCAGGCGAGCGCCGCGCGGCTCAGGGCGACCTTGCGCCAGAGCCCAGGCAAAGCCATGACGCCGCGACGCCTCACGGCGTCACCCTCTCGCGCAACCATTCGGGCAAGCGGTCCATGCCGAGAAGTGTCTCATATTCCATGCGCGGGCGCACCTCCGCCCAGCGATCACCGTCGATCAAGACTTCGGGAACCAGCAGGCGGCCGTTATAGGTCGATGACATGACCGCGCCATAGGCGCCGGCCGAGCGGAAGGCGACGAGATCGCCCGCGGCAAGCGGCGGCAGCGGCACTTGGGTCGCAAACGTATCGCCGGATTCGCAGATCGGGCCGACCACGTCCGCCGGCTCATACGCGGCATCGGCGGCCGGCTCGGCCACCGTCTCGATGGCGTGGCGGGCGGCATACATGGCCGGGCGCACGAGATCGTTCATGGCCGCATCGACAATGACGAAGCGCCGCGCCTCGGCTTCCTTCACGTAGATCACCCGTGCCAGCAATATGCCGGCATTGCCGACGATCACGCGGCCCGGCTCAAGCACAATGCGGCAATCGAGGCCTTCGGTCAGGGTGAAGACCATCTCGGCATAGGCGGCCGGCGACGGCGGTGCCTCCTCCGTATAGGGAATGCCGAGCCCGCCGCCAAGATCCAGGCGACGAATGGCGTGGCCGTCGCTGCGCAAGGCCTTCACGAGCTCGATGGCGCGCCCGAACGCCCGGCGAAACGGCTCGAGATCGGTCAGCTGCGAGCCGATATGCACATCGACGCCGTCCACCTCCAGCCCCGGCAGGGTTGCGGCACGGGCATAAAGCGCGGGCGCGCGATCGATGGCAATGCCGAACTTGTCGTGCCGGCGCCCGGTGGAAATCTTGTCATGCGAGCCCGCATCCACATCGGGATTGACGCGCAACGCAACCAGGGCCGTCACCGAGAGCGATGCCGCCACCTCGGACAAAGCCTCGAGTTCGGGTTCGGATTCCACATTGAAATGGGTCACGCCCGAGGTCAGGGCATGGGCCATCTCCTCACGCGTCTTACCGACCCCGGAAAAGACGATCTTCTCAGGCGCCACGCCGGCTGCCAGCGCCCGGCGAACCTCGCCCTCGGAGACCACGTCGGCACCGGCACCGAGCTGCGCCAGGGTGGCGATGACAGCCAGGTTTCCATTGGCCTTGACCGAAAAGGCGATCAGCGCGTCGCGCCCGGCAAAGGCATCGGCGATCACCCGGTAATGGCGGGCGATGGTAGCCGTGGAATAGCAATAGCACGGCGTTCCCACCGCCTCGGCAATGGCGGCAAGGGGCACCGACTCGCCATGAAGGGCGCCGTCCCGATAGGCAAAATGGTCCACTAGCGTTCGTCCTCGTCGGCTGACGGCGACTTGGGGTCGCCCTTGCGGCCGCAGGCGGCGAGCGCCGCTGCCAGCAGCCCGAGCAGAACCTCGCGGCGGTTCACAGCCAACGCTCCCGCGCCCGCAGGATGGCGGCGCGCACCTGATCGGGCGCGGTGCCGCCATAGCTCTGCCGGCTGGCAACCGATTGCTCCACCCCAAGCACGTCGAAAACACGCTCGTCGATAGTAGCCTTAATCTCTTTCATAGCTTCCAACGATAATTCGCTGAGACCACAGGATTTTTCCTCGGCCAAACGCACCAAGCGCCCGGTCACGCCGTGGGCTTCGCGGAAGGGCATGCCGAGCACCCGCACCAGCCAATCGGCGAGATCCGTCGCGGTAGTGAACCCCACGCCCGCCATCGCCTTCATGCGCGCATCATCGACCCGCATATCGCCGATCATCCCGGCGGCGGCACGGGTGCACAGCACCAGCGTGTCGAGGGCATCGAACACGGGCTCCTTGTCTTCCTGCATGTCCTTCGAATAGGCGAGCGGCAGTCCCTTCAGCGCCACCAGCAGCGAGGTGAACGCGCCCGCGACCCGTCCGGTCTTGCCGCGCACCAGTTCGGCCGCGTCCGGATTGCGCTTCTGCGGCATGATGCTGGACCCGGTCGTAAAGGCCTCGCTGAGCTTGACGAAGGCGAACCCCGGGCTCGACCAGACCACCAGCTCTTCCGCCAGGCGCGAAAGATGGGTCGCGGCGATTGCCGCCGCGGCAAGCGCTTCCAGCGCAAAATCCCGATCGGAGACGGAATCGATGGAATTCTCCGTCGGCGCGTCGAAGCCGAGCGCCGTCGCCGTCTTCGCCCTGTCTATGGGGAAAGACGTGCCGGCGAGCGCCGCCGCCCCCAAGGGGCACTGGTTCAAGCGCGCCCTGGCATCGGCGAAACGGCCCCGGTCACGCCCGAACATCTCCACATAGGCCATCAGGTGATGGCCGAGGGTGACGGGCTGGGCCGGCTGCAAATGGGTGAAACCGGGCATTACCGCGTCGGCGTGCTCTTCCGCCCGCTGCAACAGCGCGCCCTGAAGCTCGCACAAGGCCGCATCGCAATCGGCAATGGTGTCGCGCACCCAAAGCTTGAAGTCCGTCGCCACCTGGTCGTTGCGCGAACGCGCGGTGTGCAGGCGCTTGCCGGCGTCGCCCACCAGCTCGGTCAGTCGCGCCTCGATATTGAGGTGCACGTCCTCCAGCGCCGGATCGAAGACGAAATCCCCCGCCTCGATCTCGGCCTCTACGCTGTCGAGCCCTTCCTGAATGGCGGCGCCGTCGGCGGCATCGAGAATGCCCGCGGCCACCAGCATGTCGGCGTGCGCGCGCGAGCCCGCGATGTCCTGGGCATAGAGACGCTTGTCGAATGCGACCGAGGGGTTTATGCGAGCCATGACGTCGGCCGGCCCGCTCTCGAAGTGGCCGCCCCACATCGCCCGCGC
>CAZKTK010000340.1:0-4048 GCA_964555535.1 uncultured Rhodospirillaceae bacterium | reverse complement strand
CCCTTGACGGCACTGTCGGATATGCCAGAAGGCAACCATCGCCTTATGGCGCCGCGTGCCCTTATCCCCTCAGTTCGCCGCCGGTGGCCTTGGTCACCTGCGCCACCACCGCATCCGCCACGGTCTTGATGTCGTCGTCGGTGAGCGTGCGCTCGGCCGGCTGCAGGGTGATGGAGAAGGCGACGGACTTCTTGCCTTCGGCCATGCCCTGGCCTTCGTAGATGTCGAACAGCGTGATGTCCGCGAACGGCAGCTTGAGCGGGTTCTTGGCCGAGACTTGGCGCACGGCACGCAGCACGTCTTCGGCGCTCACGGTGTCGTCCACGAGGAAGGCGAAATCGCGCGAGACCGTGGGCAGGTCCGAGACCGCGAAGGGCGCGCGGGCACGGGTCGCCTTAGCCTTGGGTTGCGGCAAGGCATCGAGGAAGAGCTCGAAGGCGGCAATCGGCGCCTCGGCATCGAAGGCGGCGAGGATGCGCGGGTGCAGCTCGCCGAAATGGCCAAGCACGGTCTTTGGCCCGAGCCGGAGCACGCCGGAACGGCCCGGGTGGTACCAATCGGGCGCATCCGCTGTGACACTGGCACGGTCCGCCGGGGCACCAAGCGCGGCAAGCAACGCCAGGGCATCGCCCTTGGCGTCGAAAGCATCGACCGGGCGCGGCGCGTCCAACCAGTTGCGCGGGCCGCTTTGGCCGCGGCGCAGGCCGCCGGCGACCAGGCCCTGGCCCTCGGGGGTGTCGTCGGCATAGATCGGACCGATCTCGAACAGGCCGAAATCGTCGAAGCCGCGCGCCCGGTTGCGTGCCACCGCCGCCAGCAGGTTCGGCAGAGTACTTGGGCGCATATCCGTTAGCTCGCTGGAAATCGGATTGGCCAGTGCAAGCGCAGGCGCGCCACCGCCGAACAGCTTCGCCTGATCGCCCGACAGGAACGACCAGGTCACGCATTCGTTAAGCCCGCGCGCGGCCAAGGCGCGCCGCGCCTGGCGGGCACGCCGCTTGGGCCCGTCGAGCCCGGGAACCGCCACCGCATGGCCGCGCGGCAGGGAGACCGCAGGAATGGCGTCAAAGCCTTTGACCCGCAGCACCTCCTCGACAATATCGGCCTCGCCTTCGATGTCGTGACGCCAGGTCGGCACGCTCACCGTGATGTCCTCAGCCCCGGTCTGCGGCGCGAAGCCGAGCGCATTGAGAATGCCGACGCTTTCATCACGCTGCACATCGAGCCCGCCCAGCGCATGCACGCGCCCGGGGCGGAAGGTGATTTCGCGCTCGTCCAGCGGCACGCCGCCGGCAATCACCAGCTCGCTGGCCTCGCCGCCGCAAATGTCGAGGATCAGTTGCGTGGCATATTGCGCGCCGGGTCCGGCCCCTTCGCGGTCGACGCCGCGCTCGAAGCGATAGCGGGCGTCGGATTCGATCTGCAGCTTGCGCCCGGTCGTTGCCGTACGAATGGGATCGAAATAGGCTGATTCGAGAAAGACGTTGGTGGTTTCGGCGGTGCAGCCGGTCGGCGTGCCGCCAATGACGCCGGCGAGCGCCACAGGCCCGTCGTCGTCGGCGATCACCGTCATCTCGGGATCGAGCTCGTAGGTCTTTTCGTCGAGCGCCGCCAGACTTTCGCCGGCTCGGGCGAGGCGGACATGAATATTGCCGGCCAGCGCATCGGCGTCGAACACATGCAACGGCCGCGCCCGGTCGAGGGTCGCAAGATTGGTGATATCGACCAGCGCCGAGATCGGCCGCAAGCCGACGGCGCGCAGGCGCCGCTGCAGCCAATCCGGGCTCGGGCCGTTCTTGACGCCGCGGATATAGCGGCCGACGAAAAGCGGGCAGGGCTCGGCCGTCTCGGTGGCGAAATCGAGACGCGCGCCGATGGGGCTGGTGAAGGTCCCCTGCAAGGGCGCGACCGGCGGGGTGATCAGCTTGCCGAGACCGGCTGCCGCGAGGTCGCGGGCAATACCGAGCACGCCGAGGCAATCGGCACGGTCCGGCGTAATGGCGATATCGATCAACGGATCGTCGAGGCCCATCATCGGTGCAAAAGGCGCGCCCACCTCGGCATCCTCGGGCAGCTCGATAATGCCCTCGTGGTCGTCGGAAATGCCCATCTCGCGCTCCGAACACAGCATGCCGAAGCCCGTGACGCCGCGGATGGCACGTTTCTCCAACACCATGTCGGTGCCGGGAATATGCGTGCCGATGGGGGCGAAGACACCCTTGATGCCGGCGCGCGCATTGGGCGCACCGCAAACCACGTCCAGCACTTCCGTGCCGGTGTTGACCTTGCAGACGCGCAGGCGATCCGCGTTCGGGTGCTGCTCCGCCGCCTCCACATAGGCGACCGTGAAGGGCGCGAGCTCTTTCGAGCGATCCGTGATCGTCTCGACCTCGAGGCCGAGCATGGTCAACGCCGCCGAGATCTCGTCGAGCGAGGCCTCGGTTTCCAGATGTTCCTTTAACCAGCTGAGCGTCAGTTTCATCGGCTCAACCCCTGGCCGAGGCTCGGCAGATCGAGCGCCGCGAAGCCGTAATGGCGCAGCCAGCGCAGATCACAATCGAAGAAAGCGCGCAGGTCGCGGATGCCGTATTTCAGCATGGCCAAACGGTCGATGCCCATGCCGAAGGCGAAGCCCTGATATTCCGCCGGGTCCAACCCGCAATTCGCCAGCACCTTGGGATGCACCATGCCGCAGCCGAGGATCTCCATCCAGCCGTCACCGTCATTGCCCTGGTGGCCGGCGCGGAAATTTCCGCCCGAGGTGTTGCAGCCGATATCCACTTCCGCCGAAGGCTCGGTGAAGGGGAAGTAGGAGGGGCGGAAGCGCAGCGGCAGGTCGGCAACCTCGAAGAAAGCGCGGGTGAAATCGATAAGGCAGCCCTTGAGATGGCCCATATGGGTCTCGCGGTCGACCACAAGGCCTTCGAGCTGGTGGAACATGGGGGTGTGGGTCATGTCGTAGTCGCAGCGATAGGTGCGACCGGGAATGACGATGCGGTGCGGCGGCGGCCCGCCCATCATGGTGCGAATCTGCACCGGCGAGGTATGGGTGCGCAGCACCAGCTTGGAGCCATCCTCGCGTTCCGGGAAATAGAAGGTGTCGTGCATCTGCCGCGCCGGATGCTCCGGCGGGATGTTGAGGGCGGTGAAATTGTTGAAGTCGGTCTCGATGTCCGGGCCTTCCGCCACCTCGAGACCCATGTCGGCGAAAATCTCGGTGATCTCGTCGAGCACCTGGCTCACCGGGTGCACGCTGCCGCTGGTCTCGGCTCGCACCGGCGCGGTGACGTCGATGCGCTCTTCCGCCAGGCGGGCATCGAGCGCCGCCTCTTCCAGCGCGCCGCGGCGTGCCTCGATGGCCTCGCCAAGCTCGCGCTTGAGGCCGTTGAGCAGCGGCCCCGCTTCCTTGCGCTCGTCCGCGCTCATGCCGCCGAGCCCGCGCATCAGCTCGCTCACCCGGCCTTTCTTGCCGAGAGCGGCGACGCGGACCTGCTCGAGCGTCTCCAGGGTTACCGCATCGGCGATCGCGGTGGAGAACTCCTCGCGCACCCGTGCAGCGGTTTCGGTGATGGTCATATCCGGTCTCTTATTCGCCTGATGGCCATGGAAAAGGGGGCAGTTCCGACTGGAACGCCCCCCGAAACTAACGGACTCGCGCGTGGCGTTCTAGCCCTGGGCAAGCGCCTCGCGCGCCGCCGTGGTCAGGGCCTCGAAGCCGCCCGGGTCGCGCGCCGCGATATCGGCCAGCACCTTGCGGTCGAGATCGATTCCCGCCTTGGTCAGGCCGTGCATGAACTCGCCATAGGTCATGCCATGGGCGCGGGCACCGGCATTGATGCGCTGGATCCACAGCCGCCGGAAGGCGCGCTTGCGGTTGCGCCGGTCGCGATAGGCGTATTGGCCGGCCTTCTCCACCGCCTGATTGGCAACGCGGAAGGTGTTCTTGCGGCGGCCGTAATAGCCCTTGGCCGCCTTGATGACCTTCTTGTGCCTGGCGTGGGTGGTTACGCCGCGCTTCACTCGTGCCATGTCTTAAATCTCCGCTCGC
>CAZKTK010000339.1:528-4054 GCA_964555535.1 uncultured Rhodospirillaceae bacterium | reverse complement strand
CCGGGCTACTACTACATCGTCTTCAAGGACCCGGACGGCATTCGCCTGGAGATCAACCACATCCCCGGCAAGGGCCTGCTGGTGGGGGAGGTGCCCCTGGTGCCGAGTACCGATCCCGACTGGAACCAGAACCCCTGAGCGCGCGGCACACGGTGCTGCGCTCGATCGAGACGGCGGATGGCAGCCGTTGCGTCGACATCTTCGCGCGCGGCGACGGCAGCTTCGGCTTCGCGGAATTCCGCCGCGATTTCGAGGAAGGCCGCTGGTATCCGGTCGGCGACCACGAACACGGCGTGTTCAGGAGCGAGGCGGAGGCGGTTGCAGCCGCCACGTCGCATGTTCCCTGGCTCCGATCCGATCACAGCCGTTAGGGGAAATCGATACGGGCCGAGAAACGCAGCGCGACCTGGTGGCCAATGGCGGGAAATCTCTCGATCATCGCGTCAATGAGCGCCTCGCGGGATGCGGCGCGCTCGACTTCCTCGCCATAGGCCAGGACATAGTCGCGGGTGTGGGTCAGCGCACCGATAGGCGTCAATACCGAGCCCGGGGGCTGGTGACCGGGAACGACCATATCAAAGTCCTGCTCGATCCATGTCTCGAGCTGGGCTACCCATTGCGCCCGGCTCTCGGGTGTCGAGCCGCCAATGCTCACATGGCCGTTGTTGTAGACGATGTCGCTTGGGATCAGCGTATGCTGCGAGGGAATGTAGAGCACCGTATGGGGCTCGTCCGGCGGGTTGGTTCCCGGGTCTCCGACATAGCCCGTCCAGATCTCGATGACCTCGCCATCGACCTCGATCGTGGCCTCCGCATAGTCCTCGGCCGGCACCGATGGCACCGCGGCCTGCGGTCCCAGCAATTGCCGTGCCCAGGCATCGCCGCCCGGGATGCGGGCGCGCTGCCGGCTGGCCACATCGGGCGTGGCAATGAAGCGCGCATTCGGGAAGCGTTCGAGAAGCACCGAGGCGCCCTGCGAGTGGTCGAGATGGGCATGGGTCAGGAAAACCGCCTTCAGCGTCAAGCCCGTTGCCTCAATCTCATCGGCCAGGCGCATCGCGGAATATCTCATGCCTTGCCCGCATACCACCAAGATCTCCGACTCCCCCATGATCAGGACGGAGGTGGTGTTCCATTCCTCAGGCGTGGCATTGAAGATGCGAATATCGAGGCCAGCAGCCTGGCTTGACCGTACGCCGGACAGGCTGACGCTTGCAACCCAGACTATCGCCAGGACAAGCAGTGCCAGCCTCAATGGAAACAACTGTCGCGACTTGGTAAACATGAGGCGATACGTCCTGCGTTATTTATGTACCGATCAGTACATAAATAACGCATTGCCATGACATGTCAATCCCCTAAGCTAGCCAAGTTGCAAAGATACGGATCTGAAACCATGAGCAGAGGCCGGCCCCGCGAATTCGATGCGGACGACGTGTTGGACAAGGCACTCAAGGTGTTCTGGGAGCGCGGCTTTCAGGGCGCCTCGCTGAGCGACCTCACTGCAGCGACAGGCGTCGCGCGAACCGGCCTCTATGCCGCATTCGGCGACAAGGAGAACATGTTTCTGGCGGCATTGGATCGCTATATGAGCCTCGTCTATACCGACAGTGCCAAGAAGCTGGAGGACGAGCCCGATGCGAGACGCGCGATCGAAGCCCATCTTCTCCGGTTCGTGGAGTCGATTACGTCGACCGCAGCGGTGCACAGCTGCATGCTCAGCAACACCATGCAGGAAAGTGCCGTGCTCAGCAGCAAGCTGGATGCGCGCGTGACGGAGAATTATCGGCAAGTGCTCGGCGCCATACAGCGGAGGCTTGAAAGGGCACAGGCGGAAGGACAGCTGCCGGCGGCGGAGAATGCCGAGCTCTTGGCCCGGTTTCTACAAGGTCAGACGATCCTGATTTCCGTGCTGGCACGGCACGGCGCACACAAGGATGACCTCGCGGAGATGGTTCACAAGGCGATGCGCGCCTGGCCGAATTAGAGCGCTCGCCTAACACCGGCCCAGGATCTCCGGCGGCGCGGCGCCGAGGGCGCGCTCGGGCCCGGAAAGATAGGTGACAGCGGAAAGATAGGTGACAGTCACTGAACTTGTGAGAGCATAAACTATTCTATCACTCCATAAAGTTGCGTGTCTGTCACCTAATTATTTGCCGGCAACGGCCGCGGCGCTGCGCCGATCGCATTTCGCACGCGGAGGCGCGGAGTGTCCGAGTTTTCCCCCGGCGCTCTTGGCTGCCCGCCGATGTCGATGACGGGGCTCCCTACCCTCCGCGGCTCCGCGTGCAAACTCTTATAAAAGGGGACGTCTTACCTATCTCGGCTCGGCGGAAGCAATAAAGTATTGTGCAGGACATGGGCTCGCCATGGCGAGAGAGCGGGACTGCGCCGCACGCTTAGCGCTGCCCCAAAATCTCCGGCGGCGACGAGCCGAAGGCACGCTCCGGTCTGGTTCGTCGTTTGTCAGGCTTATAAAGCGTTCGGCAATTCGCTTGGAGTCCGGGATTTGCCCATGAACTTATTGTGGTGGGGATCTTTTCGCGGCCAATCGAGGATCCGTGCTGAGATGCTGCGCGCAAAATATAGCAATACTTGGGATGCTAGCTGTCACATCTCATCCCTTCCCCATGCGACCGCCGCTGCGCCAAAATCCGACGTCAGATGGGCGCTCCCGGAACGCGTCGACGTATCCGCCTTCAGACGTTCTGTCCTGCGCCCCTTGGCTCCCTCACGCATTAGAGCCCTTCAGGGTGAGATGGAATCGGTTTGATGGGCTCTAGGCGAAAACCATCCGGTCCAATGGCGGCTCCGCTTCGTTTGCCGGACGCGACAAGTAGAACTCCGCCAGGAGATGGCCCTCCGCTTCCTTGCCCTCCGGATCGAGACCAAGCTCGCCCAGTCGGTTCAGGACATTCTCGCGTTCCTCTGCGGAAGCGAACTCGCGCTGCACGAAGGTTCGGCCTTCGAGCTTCTCCGTCACGTAGCCCCATTCCTCTAGGCTCTCGGCTATCGTGTCGAACGGGAAGAGCCGGAGCACGAAGTTCGCGAACCAGGGACGCTCGCCCTTGGTCACGGCCGGCAACAGGCGGTCAAAGCTTCGCTCACCGATATAGCCGACGGCACCGGTCGAGGTCACCAAGTCAACCGAGGCCAATTCGGCGCTCGCGGTTTCGGTCAACGCCTCGGTCTCAAGGTTCATCGGCAGGCCATCGTCGATCAAACCGGTTTCGACCGCGAAGGAAACGGCAGCCTCGGATTGATCGAGACCGATCACCTCTAGGTCTTCGGCAGGGTCCAGATCGGCGAAAAACTCCTGATCATGGGCGACGACCTCTTCGGGTGTGGCGTTGCGAATGGCGTCGTCGTTCCAATGCTCATAAAGGTCACGCATCGACAAATCATGCTTCAGAAGGGCGGCATTTACGCCATAGGAACAACCGATGTCGAGAACGTGCAGCGGATCCTCTCGCCGCGGCCGCAGGCAATTGATAAGCTTCTGGAATACCGGCTTGGCATTGCCGGG
>CAZKTK010000339.1:0-518 GCA_964555535.1 uncultured Rhodospirillaceae bacterium | reverse complement strand
CCGGGGATCGCATATCCCAGCTTCCCCAATTCCTGAAAATAGGGCCGCGGATCTGGCTGCTCGTATATGTGATCCAGATTCGCTTTCGCCTCGTTCAGCTCATCGAAACCCAAGTCATCAGGCATTGCTTCTCCCCTGTCGTGCCATGGTTGTCTGTCGGCGCCCATCGCCAATTCGCGTGCACAGGCCCCACTGCACAGGCATCACGCTACGACTTCCGTAGCAGCCACAGCGCAAGCAAAACCCTTGGCAACTTTCGTGTGTGAGTGGAACGTAACATACCGGCCCGACAATCTCAAAACGGCGCCATCGGCCGGCAGATTGAGAGCTTTCGACGATGGCTATCAACGCCACAAGCCCTTCTGGACCGAGAACGGCAGAAACTGGGGCCTTCACGGAATAGAGCGTTTCACGGCCATCGCCAGGCTGCTCATTTCCCGCCGAATCCATCGGCCGGCTGCATATGGCCAGCCGATGGATCTCCTATCTTATCGCACATTTGGCACATCGTCACCAAC
>CAZKTK010000338.1:0-4055 GCA_964555535.1 uncultured Rhodospirillaceae bacterium | reverse complement strand
AGCCCGAAGTCGTCGCTGACACCGCCGGCGCCGTGAGCCTGGATGGCCCAATCGACCACCTTGCAGGTCATGTTCGGCACGGCGACCTTGATCGCGGCGATCTCCTGACGCGCTTCCTTGTTGCCGACCGTATCCATCATGTAGGCGGCATGAAGCACAAGCCAGCGGGCCTGATTGATCATGATTCGCGCTTCGGCGACCCGCTCCTGGGTCACGGTCTGCTCCGAGATGGGCTTGCCGAACGCGATCCGCGACTTGGCGCGCTTGCACATGCGCTCGAGCGCCCGCTCGGCGACGCCGATCTGGCGCATGCAATGATGGATGCGGCCGGGGCCAAGGCGGCCCTGAGCAATCTCGAAGCCCCTGCCCTCGCCGAGCAGCATGTTCGATGCGGGCACGCGCACATCCTTGAAGTCGACCTCCGCATGCCCGTGCGGCGCGTCGTCATAGCCGAATACAGGCAGCGCCCGGACCACTTCGATGCCCGGTGTGTCCATCGGCACCACGATCATCGACTGCTGCTTATGGCGATTCGAATTGGTGGGGTCGGTCTTGCCCATGAAGATCAAGACCTTGCAACGCGGGTCGGGGGCGCCCGAGGTCCACCACTTGCGGCCGTTGATGACGTAGGAATCCCCGTCGCGCTCTATCCGAGCCTCGATATTCGTGGCATCGGAAGAGGCCACCGCTGGCTCGGTCATGGCAAAGGCCGAGCGGATCTCGCCCGCCAGAAGCGGCTTCAGCCATTTCACCTTGAGCTCTTCGCTGGCGTAGCGTTCGAGCACTTCCATATTGCCGGTATCCGGTGCGGAGCAGTTGAACACCTCAGGCGCATAAGGCGAACGGCCCATGATCTCGCACAATGGCGCATATTCGAGATTGGTCAGGCCTGCGCCGCGATCGGACTCCGGCAGAAACAGGTTCCACAGGTCGGCGGCCCGCGCCTTTGCCTTGAGCTCATCGATCAGCGGCGCATGCTGCCAACGATCGCCCTCATTGTTCTGGCGCGTGATCTCCTCCTCGTTGGGATAGATGTGCTCGTCCATGAACGCAGACACACGTTCCTGCAGCGCCTTGACCTTGTCCGAATACTCGAAGTCCATGTGATACCCTCGTTCGATAACCGTGCTGCGTGCGCAGCTGTTCCTGGCTTACATTCGACAGCCCAATCAGCAAGGTTGGCCTTGTCGTAATTAGGATTCGACATCCGATCCTTCAGCTTCGCCGGCCGGCGGCGTATCGCCTGCGTCCTCGGCTTTCTTTTGTTCGGCGCGCTCAGCCTTAAGCGCTGCCCGGGCGGCCTTCTTGGCTGCCTTGGATCGCTCACGTTCCATGCGTTCAAACTTGTAATTCGGCTTGCGAGCCATGGAAGTCCTTTCCCTGCTACGATATTGCGCCTTCGATGGCGACTGCCGGAAGATGCTTGCGCGACCGCGCGGCCCGATACTGGCAAACCGGCGTTGTAAAGTCACGGGGCGGCGTGGGGCTTAACCGGTTTTTTCGAAACTTTCATCATCTGAGTCCGCAGACGCGGATAAATTGGTGTATCCTCCCCCCGCCTCGCAGCAGGGAGCGTTAGCTATGTCGACAAAACCTGTGGCAATTTTCGTATTGGCCTGTTGCATTCTGCACGGCACTTCGGCCTTGGGCGAAGATGACGATGACATCTTGACCGACATTTCCCGGATGACTCCCAAACTCACCTTCGATGGTGAACGAGTATCCTCTTCATGGGAACCATAAACGGCATTTTCGACTGACCTGTGAGATCGTCGGTCGCCATAGCGCTTTTCTGGTCCAATTTGGCTCGCTTTCGCCTCTTGCGGACACACTTCGCCGTCCGTCATCTCGGGTTTCCTCCGTTCATGCCGTCGCCGGGGTTGGCCTTCGCAGTCGGTCGATCCGTTCCAGGATTTTCCGGAACAGATCGCGGGGCACGGCGACCTCCGCCATTTGGAAGGTGACGTAGCGACCATGGGTTGCGCAGCCGAAGGAGGGTTGCGAAATAAGCACGATCGAAGAAAGCGCCGTTGGTGCAGGTGCCTCCGAGGAACATGCCGCGGTCTCCCCTGAGACCGGCCGCGAAGGCGGCGCCGATACCGACAATCCGGCCACCGGCGCAACCGCCGAAGCCGAAGGCTCTCACGCACCAATGCCCGGCATGGGTGAATGCGACGAGATCGACGATCTCGGCAGCGAAGAGGGCTAAGACCGAGGAACCTACCGAGCCGGCTGTCTGCAGGGACACAGGCAGCCTGCTCGGACCTCGTTACCGACGAATCGTTATTGCCGGGCCGCCTCGATCAGCTCGGTCAACATCTCTGGCGACTGCAAGCCCGCATGGACCTCGTCACCGATCAGGAATGACGGGGTCGATTTGATTTCGTAGTCGCGCTGCGCGTCGGCGCGCGCTTTCACAATCCCATTCGCAAGCGCATCATCCGCCAGACAGGCCCGGAAGGCGTCCTCGCCCAGGCCGGCCTGCCCGACGATCCCGGCCAGGGTCTCGCGGGCATCGTCCACGAAGGCCCATTCCGCCTGGTTGAGAAAGAGAAAGTCTATCATTCCGATGGCCTTGTCTCGCCCGACGCAATGCACCGCGACAGCGCCATACAGGGCCGATCTGTTGAGCGGGAAATCGCGATAGACGATCTTCACCGTGCCCGGCTCGATATAGGTTTCCTTGAGCCAGGGCAGCACGGCCTTGTGAAAGCGGGCGCAATGCGGACAGCTCATCGAAGCATATTCGATCAACGTCACCGGCGCGTCCGGCGAGCCCAGGGTAAATTCTTCCGCTTTCGCGCCTCCCATGAGGACCACCATGGCAAACGCTGCAATGCCAGCCATGACGGAGCCTTGCCTGAGGTAGCCCATACCGATCGCCTCCCTAGCGTAAAAGCCTGCCCACTGGCGCCTGATACCAGCGTCCAGCTTATTTCCCCATAACGTCGCCGCATTAAAACACATCAGGTCTCGCGCCGGCCTGGCACGAACGCTATCGTCGGGAACCGAGCGGCGAAAGGCTGAAACCGATGCCACGATCACGGCGCAGGCACGACTACACGCCACGGCAGGACATTCTTGACAGGTTTCCCGATATTTCGGGGAATACGGTGAACGGTCTTGGCGAAACGGAGCAGCGGCGTCCCTCCTGCTTCTTCTGGCATCCGCCGGAGCGGCAAACGCACGGCGCGTTGCAGAAATATATCGTCTCGGCGTTTCGCCCGGATTCGATGGAGGATCGCTCATTCCGCAACCCGAATGTCGATCGCGGACCCGCACTGCAGCCGCAAGCGGCTGAACGCCAGCCAGGCGATGCGGCGCAATGGACCCCTGCCATCAAGTCCTATGTGCTGGAGGATGAGGCCGACCTTGTGGGCATAACCGACCTCAAGCCCGACTATGTCTACGACGGCGAGAGCGTCGCTGAGCCGCGGTTGATCCTGATAGGTGTTGCCCATGACTATGCGCGCCTCAGCCAAGCTCCCGGTTGCGAGGATAATCCCGAGCCCTATTACGACCTACACGATCAATACAACCGCGCCGCTCGGGTCGCTGCGCGCTTGACGAATCACATTCGGTCTCTGGGATACGCCACGACCGCCTTTTCGGGGCCGATGGCCGGTGCCTTGAACATGATTCCGGCCGCCATCGAGGCTGGCTTGGGCCAGCTCGGCAAGCATGGCTCTCTCATCAACCGGACCTACGGGTCAGGCTTCCGACTCTCTGCCGTGGCCACGGACCTGCCGCTCACCTCGGATCGCCCGGATACGACGACTTCTGCCTCAGCTGTCAGGTCTGCCGCGATCCCTGCCCGCCAGGCGCGATCACGAACGAGAAACAAATGGTTCGCGGCACAAGGAAATGGTACGTCGATTTTGACAAATGCATCCCCTATTTCGGCGAACATCTCGCCTGCGGGATTTGCATCGCCGTATGCCCCTTTACACGGCCTGGGGTGGCGGACCGTCTCATAGGGAAACTGGCACGGCGTCAGCGCGACGGCCACCGATAGTGGACGCACAAGTGGATGGTGGGCGATGACGGGATCGAAC
>CAZKTK010000337.1:0-4067 GCA_964555535.1 uncultured Rhodospirillaceae bacterium | reverse complement strand
AATGGCGCCGCTTGGCATCGGTCAGCACCGCCCCCGGCGCGATCAGGCCGCGCTCAACCAGGCTGCCGAAAGGCACCCGCGGCAGGGATCGTTTCGATGGCGTAACCGAAGTTGCGATATCCCGGCCCGGCTCGATGGCGCGCAGGCGGTCCGCGGCAAGCGCGACATAGTCCGCCCTGCCCTCGATGCCGAGATAACGCCGCCCCAGGCGCTTGGCGACCGCGCCGGTGGTGCCGGTGCCGAAAAACGGATCGACAACCAGATCGCCCGGATTGGTCGAGGCCAGGATCACCCGGTGCAGCAGCGCCTCCGGCTTTTGCGTCGGATGCGCCTTCTTGCCGTCGTTCTTCAGCCGCTCGCCGCCGGAGCAAATGGGCAGCAGCCAGTCTGAGCGCATCTGCATGTCGTCGTTGAGCGCCTTCATGGCGTCGTAATTGAAGGTGTAGCGCTTCTGGTCCTCGCTCTTGGCACACCAGATCATGGTTTCGTGGGCATTGGTGAAGCGCTTGCCGCGGAAATTCGGCATCGGGTTCGACTTGCGCCAGACCACGTCGTTGAGCATCCAGAAGCCCATGTCCTGCAACGCCGTGCCGATGCGAAAGATGTTGTGATAGCTGCCGATCACCCACAGGGTGCCGTCGTCAGCCAACAGCCGGCGGGCGGCAGCGAGCCAGTCGCGCGTGAAAGCGTCATAGGCGGCGAAATCGTCGAAGCGGTCCCAGGCCTCGTCAACGCCGTCGACGCGGGAATTGTTGGGCCGGCGCAGGTCCTGCTTGAGCTGAAGATTGTAGGGCGGATCGGCAAAGACCATGTTCGCCGAGCCCGCCGGAAGCGCACGCATATGGGCGATGCAGTCGGCCTGCACCACCTCGCCGAACGGCGCGTCGTCGAACGCGGTTTTGGTCTTGGTTTCCGCCACAGCGGTCCCTCCGTATCGCCCCCAAGGCGAGACTCGGCTCGCAATAAAGCTCGTATCCTGTTGAATCGCAACAAGATATTTAGATCAAGTTAATTTTGAGCCAAGCGGACCGGCGCGAAGCTGCGGCGATGGTGCGGGCACGGGCCATGCCGTTTCAACGCCGAAAGATGGGCCGGCGCGGGGTATCCGGCGTTGCTATCCCAACCATATGCCGGGTAGCGATGATGCAGGGCATGCATGGCCCTATCGCGCGTGACCTTGGCAATGATGGAGGCGGCAGCGATGGAAAGCGAGCGCCCGTCGCCCTTGACCACGGTCTCCACACGGCAGGGCAGATCCGGGGCCCGATTGCCGTCGACCAGGGCGCAAGCCGGCGTTCGGGGCAGCGCGAGAACGGCGCGCCGCATGGCCAGCATGGTGGCGCCAAGAATGTTCAAACGCTCTATCTCGCGCGCCGAGGCGGCGCCGATGCCGATGTCGGCAAAGGCGATGAGATCCTTGACCAAGGCCTCCCGCCGGGCAGGCTTGAGCTTCTTGGAATCGTCGAGTCCGGCGGGGATATGCGCCGGATCCAGAATGACGGCCGCCGCGACCACCGGGCCGGCGAGAGGGCCGCGGCCCACCTCGTCGACACCACAGACGGGGCCGCGCGCGGCCTTTTCCATGCTGTAGTCGGGCATGGCCCCAGTATAGCGTCAGAACGGGGAGAGTTGTTTCGTCGGCACGCGGAACAGGGAACAGTCGAGCTCGGTCTCCTCGGCCTGCAGGCCATAGCGGCGTATGGCCGCCTGGAAGCGCGCGGCGATGATCTCCGCATAGGCGCCGGTGCCGGTCTGGCGGGTGCCGAAGCGACCGTCATAGGCCTTGCCGCCGCGCATGTCGCGCACCAGCCGCATTACCCGGCCCGCCTTCAGCGGCGCGAACGCGCTCAGCCATTCCTCGAACAGGGCGTGCACCTCTCCCGGCAGGCGCAGCAGGATATAGCCGGCAGCAGTGGCGCCCGCCTTCGCTGCTGCCAGCAGGATCGATTCCATCTCGTCGTCAGTAAGCGCCGGGATGACCGGCGCCACCATAACCGCCGTCGGGATTCCGGCCCGGGCCAGCTCGCTGATCGCCGCAAGGCGGCGTTCGGGCGTGCTGGCGCGCGGCTCCATGGTATTGGCAAGCCGGCGCTCCAGGGTAGTCACGGAAAGCGCGACCCTCGCCAGGCCTTGCCGCGCCATGGGCGCCAGGATATCGATATCGCGGGTCACCAGGCTGGATTTGGTGACAATGGTCAGAGGGTGGCGGTGCTCGGCCAGAATTTCCAGGATGCCGCGCGTGATGCGGCGCTCCCGCTCCACCGGCTGATAGGGGTCCGTATTGGTGCCGAGCGCGATTGGAGCGCAGGCATAGCCGGGGCGAGCCAGCTCTGCACGCAGGCGCCGCGCCGCATCGGGCTTGGCGAAGAGGCGCGATTCGAAATCCTGGCCCGGCGACAGGCCAAGCCAGGCATGGGTCGGCCGGGCATAGCAATAAGAGCAGCCATGCTCGCAGCCGCGATAGGGATTGATGGAACGGTCGAAGTCGATGTCCGGCGAGCTGTTGCGGGCGATGATGCTGCGCGAAGCGTCCTCGGTTACGGTCGTGCGCAGCTTCTCCGCCGGCGCATCGAGGCCGCCCCAGCCGTCGTCCACCGCCGCCGTGCGATAGCGCTCATAGCGGCCGTCGCGGTTGCTCGTGGCGCCGCGGCCCTTGCGAACGGTTCTGGCGTCAGCCTGGAACATGCCGGAACGGTATCAGAAGGAATGGAACAAACCAAGAACAATTATCCTGCCGGGCCGACTGCCTGTAGGCTGGCGGCCATGAGCAGCCTGGCACAGCTGGGCGTCAGCGTGGTGATCCCGACGCTGAACGCCGCCGATACCTTGCCCGCGACCCTGGAGACCCTCGGCGAGGCCGAGGTCGTCGTCGCGGATGGCGGCTCGGAGGATGCCACGCAAGCCCTTGCGGAAGCTGGCGGGGCGCGGATGATCGAAGCCCCGCGCGGCCGTGGCCCGCAGCTTGCCGCCGGCGCCGAGCAAACCCAGGGCAACTGGCTGCTGTTCCTGCACGCCGATAGTGCGTTGCAAGGCGACTGGCTGGACGAGGTCGCCGATTTCGTAGGCGATGACGGCAATGCGCGGCGCGCCGCGGCGTTCCGCTTCGCCATAGACCTCCCCGGAGCAAAGGCGCGAAGCCTCGAGCGCGCCGTGGCCTGGCGCAGCCGGGTCCTGGCCCTGCCATACGGCGACCAGGGACTGCTCATCGCAAAGCCGTTCTATCGGGAACTTGGCGGCTACCGTCAGCTGCCGCTGATGGAGGACGTGGATCTGATCCGCCGCATCGGCCGCGCCCGCCTGAGCCTGTTCCAGTCCGCCATCCTCACATCTGGCGAGCGCTATCGCCGAGCCGGCCTCATCCCGCGCGTGGCGCGCAATCTCACCTGCCTCACCCTCTATTTCCTCGGGCTGCCGCCGCGCCTGATCGCGCGGTTGTACGGCTGATGCGGCACCTGGTGATCTTCGTGAAGGCGCCGCGACTGGGTGCCGTGAAGACCCGGCTCGGCCGCAGTATCGGCCCCTGGCAGGCCATGCGTTTCTACCGCCGAACCTGTTCCGCCACCATCAGGGAACTTGGCGAAGGGCCTTGGAAAACCTGGCTGGCCATAACACCCGATGCGGACGTGCGCAGCCCTTTCTGGCCGAAAGGCGTGGCACGACGGCGCCAGGGCCCGGGCGATCTGGGCCAGCGCATGGCGCGGCCGTTTCGCGAACTGTCGGGGCCGGTGGTGCTGGTAGGCAGCGATATTCCGAGCCTGCGCGCGCATCACATCGCGGAAGCGTTTCGCGTCCTCGGGCAATGCGGCGCCGTTTTCGGCCCGGCTGCCGACGGCGGTTTCTATCTGGTGGGGTTCCGCAAGCCGCCACGGCAGAATCCGTTTCGCGGTATTGCCTGGTCGCGGCCCGATACCCTGGCAATGACACGCCAAGCAATCGCACCGATGGGCGTGCGCCTGCTCGAGACCCTGGAGGACGTGGACGACGCGCCGAGCTATCGGCGCGCTATTGCAAACCTTCCATGAGGCGCGGCATCAGCTCGACGAAATTGCACGGCATATGGCGGCTGT
>CAZKTK010000336.1:0-4088 GCA_964555535.1 uncultured Rhodospirillaceae bacterium | reverse complement strand
AGGGCGTGGTGAAGGAAATCCTTCCTAACGCCATGTTCCGTGTGGTCTTGGAGAACGACCACGAGATCCTGGCCCACACCTCCGGGCGCATGCGCAAGAATCGCATTCGGGTGCTTGCTGGCGACCTGGTCACGGTCGAAATGACACCGTACGACCTGACCAAGGGCCGCATCACTTTCCGCCATAAGTGAGCCGATCCGCCGCACCCCATCTGGTGCTTGCTTCGGCCTCGCCGCGCCGCCGCGACTTGCTGGCGCGGATAGGGCTTGTACCCGACACACTCGACCCTGCGGATATCGACGAGACGCCGCTGCCAAGGGAGCTGCCACGCGATCTCGCCCGTCGGCTTGCCGCGGCCAAGGCGGCGGCGGTGGCGCCGGGCCATCCGGGCGCGTTCGTGCTTGCCGGGGATACGGTCGTGGCTTGCGGCCGTCGCATCTTGCCGAAACCAGCGGACAGCGATGCCGCACGTGCGACCCTGGCGCTGCTCTCGGGCCGCCGCCACCGGGTCTATACGGCCGTGTCCGCTATTGCCCCCGATGGCCGCTCGGCAACGCGTCTGGTACTGACGCGGGTGCGCTTCAAGTCACTCAGCGATGCCGATATCGCGATGTACATTGCCAGCGACGAATGGCAAGGCAAGGCCGGCGGCTATGCCATCCAGGGCCTGGCCGGCGCATTCGTGATCGCCATCGATGGGTCCAGCTCGAATGTCATCGGCCTGCCCCTCTACGAGACACGCGCGCTGCTCGGCGGACTCGGCTATCCGGTCGACCGACTGCCGGCAGGGCAGGACTGACCTGTGCGCCACACCTTGATCAGCCGTGGCGGTGGCGAGACACGCATAGCCGTGCTCGTCGATGGCCGGCTGTGCCGCTACGAGGTCGAATATGATGCGTCGCGCAGTCACGTGGGCGATATCCGCCTCGCCAAGGTCACCCGGGTATTGCCGAAGATCAAAGCGGCATTCGTTGCCTGTGGATTGACCCGCGATGGCTACCTGCCGCTAGCCGAAATGCCGCTGCATGAAGGCCAAACCATGATCGTGCAAGTCATTAAGGATGCGTTTGCCGAAAAAGCTGTCAGGCTCACGACAAAGCCGGTCCTGAGCGCCGGCGGCGTCACATATCAGCCAGCATCGACCGGCGTACAAGTGTCGCGGCATGCTGGCAATCGCGCAGAACGCCGCCGTCTTGCCGAGAAGGGCGAGGCGGCCATGGCGGGCGTGCCCGGCGGATTGATGGTCGAGGGCGAGTTTAGAGCCGATACCGTCACAACATTGGCGGAGCGCTGGCGGCAGCTTGCCGCCGAGGCGCGGACAGCGAAACCACCTGTGTTACTGGCCCGCGGCCCCGGCGCAGTGGAGCGTGCGCTGGCAGAAGGCGGCGAAGTAACTGTCGATGACCGGGCAATGCTCGCGGGCGAGGCGCAATGGCATGCCGGTGCCGAGCCCCTGCTTGACGCCTATGGCATCGAGGCGGATATCGAGGCCCTTTCCGGGCCGGAAGTCCGTTTGCCGTCCGGCGGCCGGCTTACCATCGAGCAGACACGCGCGCTTTGCGCCATCGATGTGGACAGCGGCGAGAGCAGCGAGGGTCGAGGCGGGGATCCGGCACTTGCCACGAACCTGGAAGCCGCAGGGGAGATCGCGCGACAACTCGTGTTGCGCAATATTGGCGGGCTCGTTGCGGTCGATTTCATTGCCATGACTGACGATGCGTCACGGCAACGCGTGAGCGAGGCGTTGAGGGAAGCGCTGGCGGCTGACCCCCTGCCGGTTCACCTCGAGACAATGTCACGCTTTGGCGTAGTCGAGCTGACCCGCAAGCGTACGCGCAGCAGCCTCTCCGAGGTGCTGAGCGAGCCGTGCCCCCATTGTGCCGGGCATGGCCAGCTGCCAAGCCGACGAAAAGTCGCCGCTGCCATCCTGCGCGCAGCCCACCGGGAAGCGGCGGCACGCCCTGGCCGTCCTTTGGCCCTGCATGCCGCACCGGAGGTCGCAGCATTGTTCGAGGACGAGCTGTGTGACTCCTTCGAGGCATTGAAACGCGCTGCGGCCGCAAAGGTAACTATCGAGCCAAGTACCGGTGGAGAACGCGACCAGTTCGAGGTGATAAGCCAATGAGCGATAAGCCGGACCCTAAAATCCCAATGGCTGAAAGCCGAGCCCGCGGCCGGGCGCGGCCGTGCCCGGTCTGCGGCCAGGCGGCAATGGCCGCGCAGCATCCGTTCTGTTCCCAGCGCTGCCGGGACGTGGATCTTGGTCGTTGGCTCAAAGGTGCCTATGCGATTCCCGGCCGTGCGCCCGGTCTGGGTGAGGACGATGACGATGAATATTGAGTTCACCGCCCAGGCGTGAGAAAATTGCTGATTCGTAATAGTCGTGACACGGAAATTGTGCGGTGAGCCTCAAGGGATACCTACGAAGCGCGTCGCGTGCAGGCATAATCCTGATGGGGTTGGCCGGGGGTGCCCACGCGCAGGCTATCGGCTCGGTGATCGAGCTTGATCCCGATGCTTTCGGCACGCCGCCGGGTGCTGCCCGTAGCGAGTTGTCTCTTGGTGCCGGCGTCGTTTCCGACGAGCTTATCGAAACCTTGGCAACTGCTGCGGCCCGGCTGCAATTCCTCGACGATGGCGATTTGCGTATCGGCGCCAATAGCAGCGTATTGCTCGACAGCCTGGTTTATGATCCCGACCAGGGCGCTGGCGAGCTGGTTCTCGAACTCGCCGTGGGTGCCGCGCGCTTTGTCAGTGGCGACATGCCGGATGAAGGCTTTGAGCTGCGCACGCCGGTGGCGCTGGTCGGCATTCGCGGCACCGACTTCGCCGTACTTGTTGAGCCGAACGGACGCACCATCGTTGCCGTCTTCGATGGCGTTGTCGTGGTCACGCCGAGAGGCGGCCAACCGGTGCTGGTGCAGGCCGGCCAGAGCATCGTCGTCGATCCCGGCCTCGGGCCGATGCCGCCTGGCGTGATGCGACCCGCCGAGGTCGACATCGAAGAAGTGCGCATTTTCGAGGACCCCTTCGAGGACGATCTGGACCGGCCGGGCTGGAGCAGCACATTCTGGGATATCTCATCCGATGACAACTAGCTGGGGCAGAGGAGGGCTTGCGGGCCTGGGCCTGGCGCTGGTCGTGGGCCTTGGGCCGGCGCTCGCAGATTACGAATCACCCTCGCCGCAACCGCCTATCGGCGATGCCGGCGTGGCGAAGCCTTGGAATGTGAGCATCCGTGCCTTCGTCGGCAACAACAACAACGTGCCGCTGGCGCCGACGCTGAGCTTCTTCAACGGCGAAACGGACAGCCTCTATTACGGTGCCACCTTCAACGGGATCTACCGCTTCCTGGACGACACTGACTGGACTGTCGGGGTAGGATTACGCGCTGACAAGCTGTGGCATGCGGACGAGCAAAAGGTGGCCAACTCAACGGTCGCCTCGGAGCAGAAGAGCTACGACCTCAGCATCTTCAGCCCCACCCTGTTCGGCGAAAGGCGTTTCGTGGTCGGCGGCATTCCGACCTCTCTCGCGGCGCGATACAATTTCCGGTACGAGAATGCGGATATCGCCGCCGTCGGCCAGCGCACCCATGCATTGACGGCGGCTCTCGGTGCCAGGCCGCTGCCCAACCTCGATCTGAGCCTGGCCTATTCCCGCGGTTGGGACGAGTCCTTCGTCACGTTTCCGGTGGCCGGTATCAATTCGCGCGATGCGGACCGCCACCAGCTCGGCATTTCCGGCAAGCTGGCGCTCGACGGCGGGCGGCGCGTGCTTGGCCTCGGCTATACTTGGTGGGTCAATCAGGCTGAGGGCTCGAACTGGGATTACGAGGCGCAGAAAGTGAATGCCTTCCTGCGCTCGCAAATCTATGGCCCGGTCTGGGGGCAAGTGACCTTCGCCCACACCTATGGCGACTATAACGGCTTCATCAGCGGCTTTCTGCCGGCGCCCGGGCGCGATTACGAGAAGGTCATCGAGTGGGGTGCCAAAGTGATCTGGACCGTGAGCCCGATGATCGCCCTTGACGCCTACTGGTTCCAGCCTGTGTGAAAACGCGTTGATCTTGTAGAATGTTACGGATC
>CAZKTK010000335.1:0-4095 GCA_964555535.1 uncultured Rhodospirillaceae bacterium | reverse complement strand
CGGAATACACCTTAACAAGGCCGTCAAACTGTCCAACAAAGTGGGACCACCTCAGACCTCTTCGCAGGCTGAATCGACGGGGGTGTTGTAGTTAAAGGGACTCTCCGGCCCAAAGAAATCTTCCGCGTAGAGTTGAGCCGTCGTCGACCCGAAGATCGGTGCCAGGTCGACCATAAGCTCGACCCAATCGTGCGGCCGGGTCGTCGTATCGTAAACCCGCTCAATCAGCTCGGTAAGCTTGCCGTCATCCTTCACTGGCTTCCATCGGCTTGAGGCTTTTGCTCGAAAGCGCAGCCGATGCCCTGTAGAGCCAAACGACCGAGACTAGCGTGACTTCACGAATAGAATTTTGCCACAGCGAGTCATCGTTCGCAATGTTGGGCCACATTCGCGTGTTGCATATGGCCTCTAACGGACCGTAATCCGAATATCCCCAATCCCCTCGATATGCCCATCGCCCACCTGGCCGCGGCCGATCGCCCCTACACCCGCCGGGGTGCCCGTGTAGATGAGGTCGCCGGGCCGGAGCGTGTCGTAGGTGGAAAGCTCGGCGATGAGTTCGTCGATGTTCCAGATCATGTCGGCGAGGTCGCCGGACTGGCGCTGTTCGCCATCGACCGCGAAGGTGATGGCCCCGTTGCGGGGATGGCCCACATCGGCGACCGTGCGCAATGGCGCGCAGGGCGCGGCGGCACTGAACTGCTTGGCGAGATCCCAGGGGCGCCCCATCTTCTTGTAGCCGCCCTGCAGGTCACGCCGCGTGAGATCGACGCCAACGGCATAGCCGTAGATCATCCCCCGCGCCTGGTCCGGCGTCACCTCCCTGCCCTCCGCACCGATAGCCACGACAAGCTCGATCTCGTGGTGCAGGTCCGCAGTGCGAGGCGGATAGGGGATCATGCCCGGCGGCACCACCTGATCTGCGGCCTTGGTGAAGAAGAACGGCGGCTCTCGATCAGGATCGTGGCCCATCTCGCGTGCGTGGGCGGCATAGTTGCGCCCGACGCAGTAGACGTGACGGATCGGAAAAGCACGCTCGTCGCCGGCCACGGCGAGGGTCGGCCGCGGCGCGGCGGGGATTACGGTTTCGCTCATTGCAACAGTCTCGGCAGGCTCAAGGTGATGGCGGGGAAGGCGACGAGTAGTACCACGCGCACGATATCGGAAGCGAGAAACGGCAGTACGCCACGATAAGTTTGCGTGATCGGGATATCCGGCGCCAACCCATTGATGATGAAGACGTTGAGGCCCACTGGCGGCGTGATCAAGCCGACCTCAACCACAATCAAGGCCAGCACGCCGAACCAGATGGCGGTCTCCTCCGGCCCCATGCCGAAATCGAGCGCGGATATCACGGGAAAGAAGATCGGGATGGTCAGCAGGATCATCGACAGGGAATCCATGACGCAGCCGAAGACGAGATAAAGCAGCAGCATCGCAGCCAGCACCAGCATTGGCGACAGACCCGACCCGGCCACCGCGGCCGCTGCCTCCTGCGGCATGCGCGACAATGCAAGCGCCGCATTGAAGACCTCGGCGCCGAACAGGATGAGGAAGATCATCGCACTTTGCTGGGCCGCGCCGAGCAAACATTCGACGAGCCCCTTGGCTCGCATGCGCCCTGCCACGAAAGCCATCACGGCCGTCAGAAAGGCGCCCACTGCGGCGCCCTCGGTGGGCGTGAAGCGCCCGGTATAGATACCGCCGATGACGAGGATGAAGATGACGGCCACGGCCAGCGCGTTGAATAAGCTGGCTCGCGAAAGGGCCTGCCGCGGTGCCGCCGGCCCGGCGTCGGGATGCCGGCGCACATGGATGGCGATCGCCAGCATGTAGCCGAGCGCGGCGAGCACACCGGGAACCACAGCGGCAATGAACATGGTGCCGATGCTCTGCTCCGTGAGGATGGCGTAAATCACCAGCACCACGGACGGCGGTATGAGAATGCCGAGGGTGCCCCCGGCAGCCAACGAGCCCGTAGCGAGCGCGCCGGAATAGCCATAGCGCCGCATCTCGGGCAGGGCCACCTGGCCCATGGTCGCCGCCGTCGCCAGGCTGGAGCCGCAAATGGCGCCGAACGCGCCGCACCCGCCCACGGCGGCCATCGCCACACCGCCCCGCATATGGCCGAGGAAGTGGTTCGCCGTTTCGAACAAGGCGCGGCTCAACCCAGCCTTTGTGGCAAACTGGCCCATGAGTAAGAAGAGCGGAATGACCGAAAGCTCATAGGTCGAGAAACGGTAATAGGGGGCAGTCTTGAGATAATTGATCAGCGGATACCAGCCATTGAGCGCCGCATAGCCGATCATGCCGGCTATCAGCATGCCCAGGCCCACGGGCACGCGCAGCGCGATCAAGGCCAGCATCAAGACGAACAGGCCGATGCCGATTTCGACCCCGCTCACGCAGGTCCCTTTCGCAGGCTTTCCGCCGCCGTGTAGAGACAGGCGATACTGAGCAAGGCAAGCGACGGCACGATGGGCAGAAAAGTCGGCCATACCGGCATGCCCAGCACCATTGTCGTCTCGCCATAGGTCCGCAGGTCCATGCCGCCGAGGGTCAGGCGCCAGGCCAGAAGCGCGGCGATGGCGGCATAGGCCAGTCGTGACAGCACATCGAGCGCGGCCTGAAGGCGCGACGGCGCCCAGGCCGTGGCGAAGGCAACGAACACATTGCCGCCCGCGAGTTGGCAATAGGGCAGAAAGGCGAAAACCGCGACGGCACAGCCGACCTCCACCAGCTCGTAATCGCCGGGAATGGGATGGCCGGTCAGCTCCCGCAATAGGATGCTGACTACCGTCAGGCCGACGATGCCGAGGAGTACCGCGCCGCCGGCGAGCGCAAGGCCACTGCAGGCAAGCGCCAGGATGCGACCGAATACGCCCTCGCTATCCTCCACCGTCTCCGCCATAGGCTTGGCTCAGTCGGCGTACAGGGCAACCAAAGCCCGTGCCTCGGCAAGCAATGCGGCCCCCTGCTCGCCGCGGCCCTCCACCCATGCATCGACAACAGGCTGCGCCGCCTGCTTCCAACGCTCGACTTCCGCCGCATCGAGGTCGATGAAGCGATCGCCGAGTGCCTCCGCCGCGGCTCGTCCGGGCTCCTCGGCCTCATCCCAAACACGCCCGACCTGCGCCGCCAGCGCCATGCCGGAATTGGCATCGAGCACCGCCTTCAGGTCGTCCGGCAGAGAATCGTATTTGCGCTGGTTGATCGCGAGCAGCAGCACCACCGTATAAAGCCCGCGATCGCTGAAAACATTGGTGTGGGTATCGGTGATCTCATGAATGCGGAGCGGCATGGTTACTTCGTAGGGAAATACCGTGCCGTCGACGACACCGCGGGCGATTGCTTGAGGCACCTGAGGAGCCGGCATGCCGACGGGAACGGCGCCAAAGGCCTCAAGAGCCTGCGTGATGGAGCGTGTCGGGGTACGCAGCTTGACGCCCTGCAGGTCCTCTAGTGTCGCAATGGGGCGTTCGCGCGTGTGGATGGTGCCCGGCGAATGGACATGAAAGAGGATCGGCTTGATGCCGGCGAAACTGTCGTCGAGATTGGTTTCGGCGTAGGCCATGACCGCCTGACTCGTCGCCTCGGCGCTGGCGCTCATGAAGGGCAGTTCGAAGACCTCCATGTTCGGAAAGCGCCCCGGCGTGTAGCTCGGAACCGTCCAGACCATGTCGACCACGCCATCGCGCACCTGATCGATGAGTTGCGGCGGCTTGCCGCCCAGCTGCATGGCTGGGTAAAGGTCAATACGGATACGCCCGTCCGAGTCGGCCATCACTTTCTCGGCCCAGGGCTCCAGGAATTGCGTCTGCGCGATCGCCTGAGCTGGCAGGAAATGATGCAAGCGCAGCACCACGTCTTCCGCCAAGGCACTGCCCGCAATCATCGAGCTTAGTGCCGCGGCAATGAGATGCCGTTTCATTTCGAGCGTCCTCCGTAAATAGGCCTGGTTGATTTCTCCCCGCCCCACAGTACGTTGCCAAGGGCAAGAAGAAAACAGACGGAGCAACAAGAGCCTCATGTGGTTAGCTGGAATCGGTTTGATGGCCCAAGGTGGCTTTTCGGGCAGGAGCGGCGCGCCGGGCG
>CAZKTK010000334.1:0-4145 GCA_964555535.1 uncultured Rhodospirillaceae bacterium | reverse complement strand
GGGTTGGGCATAGACCATGGCGACATCGCCGGTTGCCGCCAGCGTCAGCGGCAGGGCGCGGAGCGCCGGCCGCAGGCCGGTTGGAAACCCTTGACCTCAGCGCCGGATATGCCAGCCGCTTACCATCGACTCATGGCGCTCCCTGCGGAGCCTCGCCGGGTCAGAGCCTGATGATCTTGCCCGGGTTCATGATGTTGTCCGGGTCGAGCGCCTGCTTGATGGCGCGCATCACGCCCACGCCTTCGCCGAGCTCGGCGTTGAGATAGTCGATCTTGCCGTAGCCGATGCCGTGCTCGCCGGTGCAGGTGCCGTCCATGGCCAGTGCGCGCATGACGAGCTTGTCGTGCAGCGCGTTGGCCTCGTCGATCTGCGCCTGGTTGCCGGGCTCGATCATGTAGGCGACGTGAAAGTTGCCGTCGCCGACATGGCCGGCGATGGGCGCGGGGAAGCTAGCGGTGGCATTGTCCGCCTCGGTCTCGGCGATGCAGTCGGCGAGGCGCGAGATGGGCACGCAGACATCGGTCGCCATGGGCTTGGTGCCCGGGCAGGCGGCGACCATGGCATAGAGCGCGTCGTGGCGCGCCTGCCAGAGCTTGTTGCGCTCCTCGGCGCGGGTCTCCCAGCGGAAGTCGCCGCCGCCATACTCGCTGGCGATGGCCTGCGCGCCCTCCGCCTGCTCGCGCACCGAGGCTTCCGAACCGTGAAATTCGTAGAACAACGTATAGCCCACGGGGAAATCGGTCTTGGAGAAGGCGTTGATGGCATTGACCGAGGGCTCGTCGATGAGCTCGATGCGGGCGACGGGAATGCCCGACTGGATGGTGAGGATCACCGCATCCACCGCCTCTTTGATGGTGGGGAAGCAGCAAACCGCCGCGCTCATCGCTTCCGGAATGCCGTAGAGCCGCAAGCTCACTTCGGTGATCACGCCAAGCGTGCCTTCGGAGCCGACGAAAAGGCGCGTCAGATCGTAGCCCGCGGCGGATTTGCGGCTGCGGCGCGAGGTGCGGATCACGCGGCCGTCGGCGAGCACCACGGTCAGCGCGAGGGTGTTCTCGCGCATGGTGCCGTAGCGCACGGCATTGGTGCCGCTCTCCCGCGTCGCCGCCATGCCGCCGAGGGAGGCGTCGGCGCCGGGATCGACGGGGAAGAAGAGGCCGGTGTCGCGCAAATGCGTGTTCAGCGTCTTGCGCGTCACGCCGGCTTCCACCGTGCAGTCGAGATCCTCCGCATTGACCTCGAGAATGGCATCCATCTGGCTGACATCGAGCGAGACGCCCCCTTCGAGCGCCGCCACGTGGCCTTCGAGCGAAGTGCCGGTGCCGTAGGGGATCACCGGCACCTTGTGCTTGGCGCAGGCCTTGACGATGGCGCTCACCTCCTCGGTCGAGCGCGCGAAGGCCACCGCGTCGGGGCTCACGGGCATATGGAAGCTCTCGTCGCGCCCATGCAGCTCGCGCACCCCGGCCGAGGTGGTCAGGCGCTCGCCGAGCAGCGCCCGCAGCCCGTCGAGCAGGGGCGAGGCGGGATCGAAGCGGGTATTTGCGGTCGCAGGCTGGCTCATGGTCTTTCCTCCCAAGGCTCCGCGGCAACACATGCGCTTCGGCGGCGGCTTTGTCCAGACCAGGCCCCGCAAAGCTGCCCCGCACGATACGCCTGTGGGCATGCTATGATCACGGCTCGGCAGCAAGGACGAAGCGGGGAGGGTTTCGATGGCGGCCGACGCAACGGGCGCCTGGCGCCTTTACGTCCACTGGCTCGACGATGGTGATGTCGCCTGGGCGCGCGAGGCGCTGGCGCAGACCGGGCTGCGGGTGCGCGATGCCAAGCTCACCCCCTGCCAGACCATGAAGGCCAGGCCCGACATGGCGCTGATCGCCACGCCGGCGGTGTTCAACGGTATGTGCGGGCGCCAGGGCTCGTGGTATCGGCGCTCGGCCCGCGCCGGCCAGACGCTGCTGGTGAGCGGCATGCCGCTCGGCGAGGCCTTTGCGCCGTATCTCGATGCGGTGGTGGAAGAGTCGGACTTCGCCCCCGCCGACTACCCTTCCGACGAGGAGATCGTGGCGCTCACCCGGTGCGACGCCTACCAGCACAACAAGCCTGCGGACTGGGAGCTGATCGGGCGCAAGGACGCCATCTTGCAGAAGCTCCTGTTTACGGTGTGCGGCATCTGGAAGCGCGGCGACAGCCTCAAGAAGCATTGGCCGCGGCAATGCGCCAGCCACGCCAACTTCCTCGCTCAGACCTTCACCGCCGAGCATGACGGCGAGGCCGTGCCCTACAGCGTCTCCAACAGCGCCGGAATCTGTTCGTCCTGCGTCGAAACCTTTAACATCGTCGCAGAGGACACACGCAAGCTGGTCGCACCCTGCCCCGGCGCCGTGCGCCTCGGCGGCGCCAAAGTCAACGAATATCTCGACGTGCGGCCGATGCGCTGACGCCGCCTGTCTCTATCCCCCCTCACCCCGTCTCCGCCACCAGCCCCGCTGCCTCGATTCCCGCCACGGCGGCGATCTCGTCGTTGTCGGAGTTGTCGCCGGTGACGCCGACGGCGCCGAGCAGGGTGCCGTTCGCGTCCTTGACCAGCACGCCGCCGGGCACGGGCACGAGCGCGCCGCCGGCGAGCGCGTTGATGGCTTGCACGAAATAGGGCTGCTGTTGCGCGCGCTCGAACAGCGCACGGGAGCCCAAGCCCATGCCGAGCGCGCCGAAGGCCTTGCCGTGGGCGATCTGCGGGCGCAGGTTGCTGGTGCCGTCCTGGCACTCGAAGGCCTTGAGGTGGCCGCCCGCGTCGAGAACCGCCACGGCGAGCGGGTTGAAGCCCTGTTCGCCGCCCTTGGCCAAGGCGGCGGCGATAATGGTGCGGCATTGGTCGAGCGTCAGGCTCATGGTTTTCTCTTCCTTGTTCGTTAATCAAGAGTGCGCACAAAGCGCCGTCGATCCGATGCCTAGCCTTCTTTCGTCTCGCTGGCCCTGTCAAGGGTGGCCTTCGGCCATCCGCGAAGCGGACTGCAAGCCCTTGACAGGGCCAGCGAGACGAAACCCGTTCCACCATCGGATCGACGGCGCGGTTTGGCCGCCATTGCCAGGGCAAGTATTAACTGGTGACAGTTACCTATTTCCGCCTCGCCATAAATCCCGGGCCGTTTTGGAAATAGGTAACTGTCACCAGTTAATACTCGACCGGCGTGGCGAGCCAGCCGGCTTCGCGCTTGGACCAGTAGAGCTCGTCGATGCGCGTGGTGAGGATGCCGGGATGGCCGTTGCCGACCGGCGTGTTATCGATTTGGGTGATGGGGATGAGGCCGCCGCCTGAGGTGGTGAGGAAGACCTCGTCCGCCTGGCGCAGGGCATCGGCCGGCAGGGGCTCGCGCGCATATGCCACGCCGATCTCTTCGCAAAGCTCGAAGACCGTGCGCCGGGTCATGCCGTCGAGCACGCCGCGCTCGGGCGTCACCAGCGCGCCGTCCTTGACCGCGAAGACGTTGAAACCGGGGCCTTCGGTGACGTTGCCCTGGCCGTCGCTCAAGACCACCGTTTCCGCGCCGGCGTCATAGGCCTCGAACAGGCCCATCTCGAATTCCAGCCAGTGATAGTGCTTCAGCGTGGGATCGACCGATTCCGGCGGCACGCGCTGGCGCTCGCTCAGGTGCAGATGCAGGCCTTCGCGCTTCTTCTCCGGCGGCGCAATCCAGACATAGGGGATGCAAAAGACGTGGAAGCGGTTTTCGGCCAGGCGCAAGTCGCGCGAGCCGATGGGCGGGTTGCCGCGGGTCATGATCATTTGCACATAGGCCTCGCGCAAACCCGACTTGCGCACGCAGTCTATGACGATCTCGCGGCGCTCCTCCGGCGTATAGGGGCCTGTCATGCGCAACTTCGCGATATTGCGGGCGAAGCGCGCCATGTGGTCGTCGAGGCGGAAGAAGGCGCCGTTCCACACGGTCACCGTGTCCTGATTGGCGTCCGAGCGCAAAAAGCCCCAATCGAGCATGGAGATACGCGCCTCTGCGATGGGCACGTATTGGCCGTCCGTGAATGCGATACCGTCCGAGAAGTCCATCAAAGCGATTCCCTATAGGCCTGAAAGACTCTAGTGTCCCGAATCGGAAGTTCGTAGCATTATGTGGCAGGCGCCGGGC
>CAZKTK010000333.1:0-4186 GCA_964555535.1 uncultured Rhodospirillaceae bacterium | reverse complement strand
CCGATCGCCGGCATGCCGATCCTGGATGTGGAAAAGGCCAAGACCGTGCTCTTCGTCAAGCGCTCGCTGTCGCCCGGCTATGCCGGCATCGACAACGAGGTCTTCTACCAGGACTCGACGATGATGCTGTTCGGCGACGCCAAGAAAATGGTCGAGGAGATCGTCAAGGCTTTGTAATGGCACCTGTGGTCATCGGCCATCGCGGCGCTTCGGCGCTGGCGCCGGAGAACACCCTCGCCACCCTTCGCGAGGCGCACCGTGCCGGGCTGAGCTGGGTCGAGCTCGACGCGATGCTGACCGCGGACCGCACGCCGGTGGTGTTTCACGACCACCGCCTGGAAAGGCTGACGGGCGCCAACGGCTTGGTATCACGCACCCCGTCGGAGGCGGTCGTCGGCCTGCCGGTGCTCGGCGGGCGCTCGGCCGAGCATGCCGTGCCGCGGCTTGGCGATGCCTTGCAGCTCGTGGCCGCGCTGGGCCTCAATCTGAGCCTCGAGATCAAGGTCAACAGGCTCGGCCGTGGCGCCATCCCGGAACGCTGGCAGAGGGCCACCGCCGAAGTGGTCTGCGAGGCGCTGGCCGCCTGGCAGCCGGCGCCGGGATGTCGGGTCATCCTCGGCAGCTTTCATCCCGTCTGCCTGCACGTGGCGCGCGAGCGCCTGCCCCATGTCGAGCGCGACCTCAAGGTCGGCCGGCGGCGGCGCGGCTGGCGCCAGGCGGTGGCCGACACGGCGCCGCACATCCTTTCCTTCGACCACCGCTATGACGGGCCGAAGCGGGTCCGCGCCTATGCCGCGCGCGTGACATCGGTCTGGGCCTATACGGTCAACGACCCCATTGCCGCGCACAAGCTCGCGGCCTGGGGCGTCAGCGGCATCTACACAGACCGCCCAGGCCCCATCCTCGCCGGATTGGGGCGTTAGAGCGGTTACGACTTTGGTTTGGGCCGCCCGGCATGGGCGGCCCGCGCCATGGGTCGATGGTTGCCATCTCGCATATCCGCCAACGGCGTCAAGGGCGCGAAGCGCCGGCCTATGGCCGGTCGAGACCCTTGACGCCGTTGGCGGATATGCCCCCGCTCACCATCGACTCATGGCGCATCGCGCATCATCCAATCAAACCCGAAAATGGCCTACAGCGGCAGCGTCACGCGGGCGCGCAGGCCGCCGAGGGGGGAGTCTTCGAGGGCCAGGTCGCCGCCGTGATTGCGCACCACGTCGGCAGCGATGGAAAGGCCCAGGCCGACGCTGCCTGTGCCCGGATTGCGCGAGGCATCGAGGCGGAAGAAAGGCTTGAGCACAGCCTCGCGGCTGTCTGCCGGGATGCCCGGGCCGTCGTCGTCGATGGTGATGGACAGCGCCTCGCGCGTCGCGCCGGCGGCGAGCTCGACGCGGCTGCCATAGCGCGCCGCGTTGTCGACGAGGTTGGTCAGCGCCCGCTTGACCGCATTGCGGCGCAGGGTGAGCTGGATGGCCTCCGGCACCGCGCCGAGGCCGAGCGCGACACCGTTGCGCAGCGCATCCGCCGCCACCTCCTCCAGCAGGTCGGCGATGGCCACCTCGCTGGCGCTCTCGCTGCCTTCGCCGCGGGCAAAGGCGAGATAGCCCTCGATCATGCGCTCCATGTCGGCGACATCGGCCTTCAGCGCGGCCACCGCCTCGGCATCGGCGCCCATCTCCAGCTGCAGCTTCATGCGCGTCAAAGGCGTGCGCAGGTCGTGGCTGACGCCGGCCAGCATCTCCGTGCGCTGGGTCAATTGCCGGCGGATGCGCTCGCGCATGCGCAGGAACGCACGCGAGGCCTGGCGCACTTCGGTGGCACCGTAAGGCTTGAAGTCGGCCACCAGCACGCCCTTGCCGAAGCTGTCGGCGGCGTGCGCCAGCGCCCGCATGGGACGGATCTGGCGGCGCAGGAAATAGATGGCGAGCGCCAGCAGCACCAGCGAGGTGCCGACCATCCAGCCGATGAAGACATAGATGGTGCTTGAGAACAGGCGCTTTCGGGAGGCGGTAACCGTAAGCACACCTGTCGATAGCTCGACAGCGATACGGACATTCTCCGGGTCGCTGCGCGTATCGAAATGATAGGGATGGGAGATGCGTTCCGGCAGCACCCGGGCGAGGGTCTGATCGACGGGGCCGAAGAGGGGGTGGGGCGGGCGGCCCGGCAATGTGGCGCCGGGCTCGAACTGGGCATCGACGGCCATGTCGTAGCGGGCGCGATGGATCAGCCAGGCCGCGTTGACCTGGCCGCCGTCGGCGCCGATGGCATCGATCAGCAGCGCGATCTCGCCCGCCAGCCCGAGCGCCAGTCGCCGGCCCACATCCTCCCAATGGCGGGTGTAGAAGACGTAGGCCGAGACCGCCTGCAACAGCACCAGGGGCACCATGACGATGAGCAGCGAGCGGCCGAACAGACCGCGCGGCAGGAAGCGCCGGAGCGGCGGCATGGTCTAGCCCGCTCCGCCGCCGTCGGCGCGCAGGCTGTAGCCCTCGCCGCGCACGGTGAGCAGGTAGCGCGGCCGGCGCGGGTCGGGCTCTATCTTGCGCCGCAGTCGGGTGATCTGCACATCGACCGCCCGCGCCCCGGCGCCGGCACCGAGCGCCTCGCGGTCGAGCACCGCACCCGGGCGCTCGGCAAGCGCGCGCAGTAGCGCCTCCTCCGCCGAGGTCAGCGCCACCGGCTGACCGCCATCGCGCAGCGCGCCGGTGCGCACATCGAAGGTGAACTCGCCGAAGCGCACACCTGCGTCTGCGGTGAAATCGGCCACCCGGCGCAGAATGGCCTTGAGGCGTGCCAGCAACTCGTCCGGCTCGAAAGGCTTGACGAGATAGTCGTCGGCGCCACTGTCGAGCCCGGCGATGCGGTCTTCGAGGGAATCCCGTGCGGTGAGCATGAGCACGGGCGTGCGGTCGCCGTCGCGCAGCCAGCGGGCGAACTGCATGCCGTCCTCGCCGGGCATCATGACATCGAGCACGATGACATCGAAGCGCAAGCCCTTGAGTCGCGCGCGCGCATCGGCCGCATCCGCCGCCGTGGTGACGAGAAAGCCATGGCCGACAAGATAGCGGCGCAACAGATCACGCAGACGGTCGTCGTCATCGGCCACCAGAACATGCGGGGTTTCGCTCATGGCGCCAGTATAGGCAGGCTTGCCCGCCCCCGCCTAGTCCGTCCCCTCCGGCAGCCCCGCCTTGCGCAGGCCGTCCGCCATGCGGGCGATGAGGTCGTCTTCGTAATTCCACAGGCGGTGCATGTCGGCCATGGCCTCGATCGAGTATCCGGGCCACAATTCCTGAAGAGCGGCGATGGATTCCGCCGCCTCCTTGAGCATGCCGAGCTGGGCGTAGGCCGCAGCGGCCACCTGGTATGCCCAGAAGAAGTCCGGCATGTCGACCTTCAGCGCCGCGGCCAATGCGGCCTCATCGTTGCCCTGCCGATACTCATTGTAGAAATAGGGGAAGTAGTACCAGGGCTGGTGATGCGGATTGAGTTCTATGGCGCGATCCATCAGCGCCATGCCGGCCTCCCAATCGCCGCGAAATGCCGAATAGTGCCCAACGGCAGCGAACATCATGGCATCGTTGGGCGCCAAGGCGAGCGCCCGCGCCGCCGAGGCCTGAAAAGCAGGCAAATTGTGGCGATAGAAAGCCACGCGTGCGATCTGCCAATGCGCCCATCCGCTATCGGGATCAAGTTCGGCCGCTCGCCGGCCATATTCCATTGCGCGATCCAACGCCGGAGCCATGTCCGGCTGAGAGTTGTAGCCGTACAAGAACTCATCGACCGCAAGCCCAGCTAAAAACATCCAGGCGGTGGCGAATTCCGGCTCCTTCTCCACCGTCTCATTTAGGCACTCACGCGCCCGAAGGTGGATTGCCGGTGTAATCGAGCGCCAGTACTCGCCCGCTTGGATCACGCATTCGTAGCTGGAAAGCTCGCTTGGGGCTTTCATGACAGATGCTTGAACCGAGGCGACGGCAACCGCGCTATCCAAGCTGGCGATGGCTCCAACCACCCGTTCGGTAATGTCGTCCTGGATATCGAACACGCTGCCCGCCGACAGATCACGGTCATACGTCTCCGCCCAGATATGCGTGCCGTCGCCGGCATCGAGCAACTGGGCGATGACGCGGATGTCGTTCTCGGAGCGGCGCACGCTGCCTTCCAGCACATAGCTGGCGCC
>CAZKTK010000332.1:0-4191 GCA_964555535.1 uncultured Rhodospirillaceae bacterium | reverse complement strand
CTAGAAGCCGGGTTGTGAGGGATACTTCGTGATTGAAACGAGGCGCAGATTAGCAGCGATCTTGGCCGCCGACGTGGCTGGCTACAGCCGCCTCATGGGGGACGACGAAGCTGCCACCGTCACTATGCTCAACGCATGCCGGAACATATTCCGCAAACACATCGAGAATCATGCTGGGAGGTTAATCGCTACTGCTGGCGACAGCGTTTTGGCGGCATTTGACAGTGTCGTGGAGGCGGTGGAAAGCGCCATCGCAATTCAGGCCGATATAGCCGCTGGAAACGTTGATTTTCCCGAAGATCGCCAAATGCGGTTTCGGGTTGGCGTCAACCTTGGCGATGTGATCGAGCAGGCGGATGGTACGATCTATGGCGACGGTGTGAACGTAGCAGCACGATTAGAAAGCATAGCTGATCCAGGAGGCGTGACACTTTCCGAGGACGCTTTTCGCCAAGTCGATGGCAAAATTGATCTCGTTTTCGAAGATATTGGCGAGCACAAGGTCAAGAACATCACCAGGCCGGTGCGCGCATACCGAGTTATGACTGAGGCCGATTTGGCATCGTTGCCATCAGGCAACGCCAATAGCGTCTCGCACGGTCCCTCCATTGCAGTGCTACCTTTCGACAACCTTAGCGGCGATCAAGAGCAAGAGTACTTCGCCGACGGTGTCGCGGAGGATCTGATCACGGCATTGTCGCACATCCGCTGGCTTCGAGTAATAGCCCGCAACTCGTCATTCTCCTACAGGGATACGTCGCCTGACATCCGTCGGGTAGGAACAGAACTTGGTGCACGTTACGTTCTTGAAGGTAGCATTCGCAGAGGCGGAAGCCGGGTCCGCGTCTCCGCGCAGCTGATTGATACTGACACCGGCAACCACGTATGGGCCCAGCGCTACGACCGTGACATTTCAGATATCTTCGACCTTCAAGACGAGATTGTCATGACCATTGCTGGCGCCATTGAGCCTGAGATTGGACTGGCCGAGCAGGTGCGAGCACAGAAGATGCCGGCCGGCAACCTCGATGCATGGGACCTTTACCAGCAGGGTATGTGGCACATGTGGCGCTACGAGAGGAAGGGCAATTCCCGCGCCCAAGAGCTATTCGGTGAAGCGATCGCACTCGATCCTGACCTGGCCGCCGCGCACGCCAACCTCGCTCACACCCATTTCCTGGACGCGGTCGCTGCATTCGGTGGGGCGGCAGAGATTAGTATGGAGAAAGCCATCCAGTGCGCCCGCCGGGCCGTAGCCATTGATGACAAGGAGGCCATCGCCCACTGGGCCCTAGGCAGGGCGAACACGGCTCGTGGCCTGTTCAAGGAGGCCATCGCGGAGCTAAGGACCGCATTGGCCCTGAACCCTAGCTTCGCCTTGGCGCACTACGCACTCGGATATGCCCTCGCCTCATCTGGCGAGCTTGAAGCGGGACTGCCGCACATGCGTGAGGCAAGGCAGCTGAGCCCGTTCGATCCGCAGATCGCCATCTTTGAGGCTATCGAAGGGACGACCCGTCTCGCGCTGGGCGACTACGCGGCGGCAGAGGAGTTCGGCCAAGCTGCGGCACGAAGGCCAAGGACGACGTTCTATTCATACGTGACCTTGGCTTCTGCGCTGGGTCACCTGGAACGCACAGGTGAGGCGCAGCAGGCGCTTTCAAAGCTCATGGAGTTGAAGCCCGACTTTTCGGAAGCATGGTGGCATCGGACTTGGGCAGGGACATCGCCAGCATTTCACCGTCGTCTATTTGACGGCCTCTATCGGGCTGGCCTTGCACGACCGCCAGACAGACCGGAGCTAGTGTAGGTAGCGATCCGTCGGCAGCGACAGCAGCGCGGCGACAAGAGCGCGTGCTGTCGAAGCAGTGAACAGAGCTTCCAGCTTGTCGAGCTTCGTGTCTGCGCTGTCCTCTCGGGCAAAACCCGCGGCCCGTTCCATCTGTTCGATGATCGGATGAAGGGCAGAGTTCGTGTGATATGGGCTGCACCGGTATCGGCCATCTCGCCCCTCCCGCGTGCATACTATACAAGGGATGACCGGATTTCAGCCGGAACGCTTGATGGCAACTTTTGCCTATTATCTCCACAAGCCGCGAAAGCAGGAAAATGGCAGGTTTTGGGGGGCTCCGGACGGAAATCGCGGTTACTGACCGCTCTTGGAGCACCTTGGCCCCCGATTTCGCTTGGCCGTACCGGAGAGATGCCACGTATGGCATCCCAAAGTGACCATATGGTCCGATTCAAACGCCGCGCCGCATATTGTCCCAAGCCACACCTTGACAGCCGTCCGCCCGCATCGGACGGTGCGCGGGATTGGAGGCACGGACTATGACGGGAACGATCGATACCATGACGACAGACACCCCCTACACCCGCCGGGCGCGGTATTTCGATTCCGGCAATGCGTTCAATGTGGTCAATCCGCCGGTGCCGGGGCGGGTGTTTGCCGACGAGCGGGACCGGGCGCTGGACGGGGCGGGGGCGACGGCGTTGATCGTGCTCGACCAGAGCGAGGCGTTGCAGCTCCCTTATGCGGCGACGACGCCGCTTGTGCTGGCGGCCTATGGGCGCATCCGCGCGGGCGAGGTGCTGGCGCACGAGCCCAGATCGAGCACGGTGCTGGCCTTCGTCATTGCCGGGGCGGGGCGCAGCGTGCAGGCGGATGACGTTATCGAGTGGGCGGCGGGGGATGTGTTCTGCCTGCCGGGGGACAGGCCGATCCGCCACGAGGCCGGCGAGGCGGACTGCGTGCTCTGGCTGGTCACCAATGCGCCGCAACTGGCGCAGGAGAATTTCGTGCCCCCATCGGGTGAGGCGGCGCTGGTGCAGGCGGCGCATTTCCCCGCCGCCGAGATCGCCCGCCAGCTGGAGATTGCGGAAGAGAAGTTGTCGGGCACGCTGGTTGCCGGGCTTGCCGTGGTGCTCGCGACCGAGCGCCTCGAAGGCATCAAGAACGTCTCGCCGACACTCACATTGGCGATGAACCAGCTGCCGGCCCATGGCAACCAGCCGGCGCATCGGCACAATTCGGTCGCCGTGGCGCTGATCGTCGATGGCGAAGGCGGCTATTCCATGGTCGACGGCGAGCGCAAGGACTGGTCGCCGTGGCTGACCACGGTGACGCCGCCGGAAAGCGTCCATTCGCATCACAACGAAAGCGACAGGCGCGTCAATTGGCTGATCGTTCAGGACGGCGGCTTGTACTATCATTGCCGCACCATGGGTTTTTATTTCGAGTAGGAACCGATCCATGACCACGATAGGCTTTATCGGTGTCGGCCATATGGGCGGGCCGATGGTGCGCAACCTGGTGGCAGCCGGGCATGCCGTAACGGTGTTCGACCTGTCCGAGGAGGCGTTGAACTTTGCCGTGCAGGCGGGTGCGACGGCGGCGGCCTCGGCTGCCGAGGCGGTGCGCGGTGCGGAAGTGGGCATCACCATGCTGCCAACCGGCGTCGAGGTGCGTCAGGCACTCATCGACGATGGCGTCATGGCGGCGGCTGCGCCCGGCACCCTGTTGATCGATTGCTCGACCATCGATGTGGAGACCGCGCAGGCGATGCACGCCGCGGCCGCCGAGGCCGGGCAGGTCATGGTGGAAGCCCCGGTCTCCGGCGGCACGGTGGGCGCCGAGGCGGGCACGCTGACCTTCATGTGCGGCGGCGAGGCGGATGCCTTCGCCCGCGCCCGGCCCGTCCTCGAAGGCATGGGCAAGAATTTCGTCCATTGCGGGGGCCCTGGCATGGGCCAGGCAGCCAAGCTCTGCAACAATATGGTCGCCGGCATCAGCTTCGTGGCGCTGTCGGAAAGCTTCGTGATGGGCGAGCGCCTGGGTCTCGATACCCAGACGCTTTACGACGTGATGTCCAGCTCGACGGCATCGTCATGGGTGCTGGAGAACATGTGCCCTGCGCCGGGTCCGGTGGCGGGCGCGCCGAGTAGTCGCGACTACGCACCGGGTTTTGCCGCCTCGCTCATGCTCAAGGATTTGCGCCTCGCCCAGGCCGTCGCAGGAAGCGCCGCGGCGCCCACCCCGCTCGGTGCTCTCACGGCGGCGCTCTACGGTCTCCACGTCAATGCGGGCAATGGCGGCCTCGACACCTCAAGCATCATCAGGCTGCTCCAAGGAAAGAGCTAGAGCGTTTCACGTTTTGACGGAACCATATCCTGCGTTTGCGAGGAAGTTGG
>CAZKTK010000331.1:0-4197 GCA_964555535.1 uncultured Rhodospirillaceae bacterium | reverse complement strand
GGATGTGCCCGACCAGGCCGTGCTGATTGATCTGCCCGGCCGGCGCCTCTATTTCTTCTTCATCGAGATATGGCCGCAGGAGGTCTATTACCTCACGGGCCTATTGATATTGGCTTCCATCGGCCTGTTCCTGGTAACCAGTGTCTGGGGCCGTGCCTGGTGCGGCTATGCCTGTCCGCAGACGGTGTGGACCGATCTGTTCATCGCCGTTGAGCGCTGGATAGAGGGCGACCGCAATGCCCGCATTCGCCTCGATCGCGCTCGCTGGGGCGTGGGCAAGCTTGTCAAGCGCGCCTTCAAGCACGCGACTTGGATCGTCATCGGCATCCTAACCGGCGGCGCCTGGGTGTTCTATTTCATGGATGCCCCGACATTGCTTGGCCAATTGCTGTTCTTCGAAGCGCCGACCTACGCTTATATCTTCATCGGCCTCCTGACCTCGACGACCTACCTGCTGGGCGGCTTGGCCCGCGAGCAGGTCTGCATATACATGTGTCCGTGGCCGCGCATTCAGGCTGCGATGGTGGATGAGCATACGCTCACGGTTTCCTATCGCGGCTATCGCGGTGAGCCTCGCGGGCCGCACAAGAAAGGCCGCAGCTGGGAGGGCAGGGGCGATTGCGTCGATTGCAAGCAGTGTGTAGCGGCCTGCCCCATGGGCATCGACATTCGCGATGGCGAGCAGCTGGAATGCATCACCTGTGCGCTTTGCCTGGATGCTTGCGATACGGTCATGGACAGGGTCGGGCGGCCGCGCGGGCTGATCAGCTACGACACCATTGCCAACATGGCGGAGCGGGCCGCCGGGGGCGCGCCGCGTTTTCGTTTTCTGCGGGCACGTACCATCGTCTACATCGCCATCCTGTTGCTGGTCACCGCGATCATGCTGGCAGCGCTGCTGTCGCGGGCCACGCTCGACATATCGGCGCTTGCCGATCGCAATCCGCTGTTCGTTACCCTGTCGGACGGCAGCATCCGCAACGGCTATGAGATCAAGATCCAGAACAAGGCGCGCATGCCCCGGGATTTCGTGCTCAGCACCGATGGTATCGCGTCGTCTGCCATCGATATCGTCGGCGGCCAATCGGGTTCGACCCTGCGCGTACCCGCCGACAGCTTGCGCGGCTTCCGCGTACTCGTGACCGTTCCCATTGGGGAATTGGAGGACGAAACCACGCCTTTCCGCTTCCACATCCAAGAGGTTGGCGGTGAAGACAGCGACGATGTGCGCAGCCAGTTCCGCGGGCCGGCGCAATGAGCGGGCAGGGTCTCACAGGGCGGCATGTGGCCTGGGTGCTGGCCGGTTTTTTCGGTCTCATCGTGGCCGCCAATGCGGTCCTCGTGGTGACCTCTCTCGACAGCTGGCCGGGGCTCGGCGCCAAGAATGCCTATGTCGCGGGCCTTGCCTATAACCGGCAACTGGAGGCGGCGGAGGCACAGCGCGCGCGCGGCTGGTCGGTAAACCTTTCGCTCGAGGAGAGCGAGCAGCGCCGGGTGCGGCTGAGCGCGACCTATCGCGATGCTAGTGGCGAGGCGTTACCGGGGCTCGTCGTGCAGGCGAGCTTCAAGCGGCCCGTTCACGAAGGACTCGATTTCGCCATGGCGCTTGAGCCGGTGGGCGATGGCGTTTATGCCGTAGAGCTGACCGCGCCGGCCGCGGGGAATTGGGACCTGCGCCTGGAAGCGAGCGACGCCGGCGAAATCCCGAGCGTGAGGGAAACCAGACTATGGCTGCCGTAAACGAGGCCGCGTTGGATCCCACCGCCTATGTCCGTCCCGAGGGGGAAGGGCAGGCGCGGCTCGATCTGCTGGTCGAGAATCTCCACTGCCCGGGCTGCATCCGCCGCATCGAAAGCACCCTAGACAGCGCCGAAGGCGTGGTCGACGCGCGCGTGAATTTGTCGACGCGGCGGCTCGCCATTCGCTTCGATCCCGCCGTCGCCGATGCGCCCGGCTTGGTAGCCGCCGTCGCCGATCAGGGTTATCGGCTGATCCCCTTCGATCCGCGGGCGCTCGGGGCGGAAACCCGCGCTGAGGACAAGCGCCTGTTGGTGGCGATGGTGGTGGCGGGCTTTGCCGCGGCCAATGTGATGCTGCTTTCGGTTGCCGTCTGGGCGGGTGCCAATACGCCGGACATGGGCCCGGCGACCCGCGATCTGTTCCACTGGCTGTCGGGCTTGATCGCCGTGCCCGCCGTGGCTTTTGCCGGTCGGCCGTTCTTCGCCTCTGCCGTGCTCGCCCTGCGCGGGCGGCGGCTGAACATGGACGTGCCCATTTCCTTGGCCGTGATTCTAGCCACCGGCGTCAGCCTGTTCGAGACCGCGAGCGGGGGCGAACACGCCTATTTCGATGCCGCGGTCATGCTGCTGTTCTTCCTGCTGGTCGGACGCTATCTCGATCGGCGCGCCCGTGGCCAGGCCCGCTCGGCTGTTGAGCGCATGACCCTGCTCGATGCCACGGCGGCGCTCGTTAAAGATGATGGCGGGACGGTGAAGGCGTTGCCTGTCGAACGGTTGCGTCCGGGCATGACCGTTGTCGTCGCGCCGGGCGACCGGGTCCCGGTCGACGGTGTCGTGCGCCAGGGCACGGCCAGTATCGATGCCAGCCTGGTCAGCGGTGAGAGCACACCCCACGAAGTGGCGCCGGGCTCTGCCGTTCACGCTGGCACCCTGAGCCTGGACGGCGCTTTGGAAGTGCGTGTCGAGGCCGCCGGTGAAGGCACGCTGCTGGCGGAAATCGTGCGATTGATGGCGGCGGCGGAGCAAAGCCGAGCGCGTTACGTCAAGCTTGCCGACAGGGCCGCGCGCATCTATGCGCCGGCGGTCCACATCCTGGCTTTGGCGGCTTTCCTGGGCTGGATCGCGCTGGGCAACATGGTCTGGCAGGAAGCGCTGCTGACAGCGGTTTCCGTGCTTATCATTACCTGTCCCTGCGCGCTGGGCCTGGCCGTGCCTGCGGTTCAGATCGTTGCCAGCGGCATTCTCCTGCGCTGCGGCGTCATCGTCACGGCCGGCGATGCCTTGGAACGCCTGGCAGAGGTCGACATGGCGGTGTTCGACAAGACCGGCACATTGACCCTCGGCGAGCCCCGCCTTGTCACGCCCGCAGACAGCGACCCGGAGTCCTTGCGCATTGCGGCTGCCTTGGCGGCCGCCAGCAGTCATCCCCTGGCACGCGCCTTGACGCGTGCGGCAGGTCCCGTCGCCGTGGTGCCGGAAGTTCGGGAGACCCCTGGTCTCGGCCTCGAGGCGGAGATCGAGGGGGTCGTATGCCGGCTCGGCAATCGCACCTGGTGCGCCGTGGACGAGACGGTTACCTCGCCTGGGCCGGGCAGCGAGTTGTGGCTGTCGCGTCCGAATCACGATCCGGTCGGATTCGCTTTCGAAGACACGCCCCGGGTCGATGCCGCTGCCCTCGTCGCCGCCCTGACGAAGCGTGGCCTTGCGGTCGAGATGTTGTCCGGCGATCGCCCGGCCGTCGCCGCTGTGCTTGCGGAGGAACTGTCCATCGAGCGCTGGCAGGCGGACATGCGGCCGGCGGAGAAAGTGGCGCGACTGCGCGAGCTTGCCGAGGCCGGACACAAGGTGCTGATGGTTGGCGATGGGCTCAACGACGCGCCCGCACTCGCCGCGGCGCACGTTTCGGCCGCGCCCGCTCGTGCCGCCGATATCAGCCGCGTCGCTGCAGATATCATTCTGCAGGGTGAGCGTCTGCTGCCCTTGCGCGATGCCATGGGGGTCGCCCGCATGGCGCGTCGTCTCGTGCTGCAGAACTTCGGCCTGGCTTTTGCCTACAATGCGGTGGCGATGCCGTTGGCTATCGCCGGTTTCGTTACGCCGTTGATTGCGGCCGCTGCGATGTCCGGTTCCTCACTGGTCGTGACATTGAATGCATTGCGGCTGCGGATGGGGCGCTGGGGATGACCGGGCTGGTTTACCTGATTCCCGCAGCTCTGTTTCTCGGCCTGCTTGGCCTCGGCGGATTCCTCTGGGCGTTGCGCAATGGCCAATTCGACGATCTTGACGGCGCGGCGCACCGGATTCTCTTCGATGACGACGAGGTCGTGACAAAGGACGGCGAAGACTGAGCCGCATTTCTTGACAGGGGGCTGAGGCTCGCGTACATCCCGGTCCACCTCTTCCGGGGGTGTAGCTCAGTTGGTTAGAGCGCTGGCCTGTCACGCCAGAGGCCGCGGGT
>CAZKTK010000330.1:3405-4209 GCA_964555535.1 uncultured Rhodospirillaceae bacterium | reverse complement strand
GTCTCTTCGGAAGGTGGGTTGTCCCGCTATCTCGAGGAAATTCGCCGTTTCCCCATGCTCAGCCACGAGGAAGAGTACATGCTCGCCCGGCGCTGGCACGAGCATGACGACATTGACGCCGCCCACAAGCTGGTGACCAGCCATCTGCGCCTGGTGGCCAAGATCGCCATGGGCTATCGCGGCTACGGTCTGCCGGTGAGCGAGCTGATCTCGGAAGGCAATGTCGGCATGATGCAGGCGGTCAAGCGCTTCGACCCCGACCGCGGCTTCCGCCTTGCCACCTATGCCATGTGGTGGATCCGCGCCTCCATCCAGGAATACATTTTGCATTCGTGGTCGCTGGTAAAGATGGGCACCACTGCGGCGCAGAAGAAGCTCTTCTTCAATCTTCGCAAGCTCAAGGGGCAATTGCAGGCGATCGACGACGGCGACCTGCCCGACGAGACGGTGAGCGAGATCGCTCGGCGCCTGTCTGTGCCCGAGGCGGAGGTGGTGAGCATGAACCGCCGCATGGCCAGCGCGGATCATTCCCTCAATGCGCCGCTGAAGATCGATGGCGATGGCGAATGGATCGACTGGTTGGTCGACAACGAGGCCGACCAGGAGACCCGCTACGCCGAGGACGAGGAACTGGCCCAGCGCCGGGAAATGCTCACCGACGCGATGGGGGCCTTGAACGACCGTGAGCGCCACATCTTCACCGCGCGCCGCCTCAGCGAGGATCCGCAGACCCTGGAACAGCTCAGCCAGGTCTATGGCGTCAGCCGCGAACGCGTGCGCCAGATCGAGGTGCGGGCTTTCGAA
>CAZKTK010000330.1:0-3395 GCA_964555535.1 uncultured Rhodospirillaceae bacterium | reverse complement strand
AGAAGGCCATCCGCGACACCATCGCCCAACAGGCCGAGGCCCGTGCCGAGGTGCTGGCGGAGGCTTGAGCGGGGCATTCCCTTGGCGCCACGACTTGATATAAAGACGGCGCCATGCGGAATACAATCATCATGACACTGGCCGCTGCCATGCTGAGCATGGCGGCGGCTCAAGCGGACGAGCACCTGACCGAGTGGCATATGCGCGAGCTGGTGGCGTTCGGCATCAATGCCGACATGGGCTTTGCGGTGCGCCCGGAGCACATCAAGGCCCCAGACACCATGGAATCCGTATACCGCACGGTAGCCAGCGCCATGGGCTCCATCGGCCAGCCTTGCCTGGAGGTGGTGCATATCGAGCCGCCCGAGAGCGGCAGCCTGTACGACGTGGTCTGCCGCATCCAGCCCGACAGCGATCGGACGGTCGCCTATACCGTCAACACCGTCGCCCTCATCGCCAAGACGCGTTGAGACCGCTGAAGGCCGCGCTCGCAGTCTCGCTCCTCGCAGGCATGCTGGCGGCGCCGGCCCAGGCAGACGGCCATCTGACGGAACGGCACATGCGCGAGCTGCTGGCTTTCGCTGCCAATGCGGGCCTCGGCTTCTCGCTCAAACCGGAGCATGTGCAGGTGCCGGAGAGCATGCACACGGTCTATGGCGCGGTCGGCAATGGCCTGCGCGTGCTCGGTCAGCCCTGTGCCGAGGTAAGCCAGATCGAGGCGCCGCAAAGCGGCAACAGCTACCGCGTCACCTGCCGGCTTGCCGCCGGCGACGAGGCCACCGTCTCGTACCGCCTCAACCCCATCGCCCGCACCGAAAAAAATGGTGACAGTTCCCTATTGCCGGCAAAAGTTTTATTGTATTACAAAGTGTTATAGGATCCGAAATAGAGTCCGTCCATCTTTGTGTCTGATAACTTGTTGAAATTTAAGAGAGTTTCGAGAAGCAATAGGTAACTGTCACCGTGTATTTCTAGGCGGTGGCGGGGCCGCCGAGGATGGTCGTGACCTGGCTTGAGAAGACGCCACCATTGCCGTGCGCAACCGCCACTTCGGCGCCGTCGATCTGGCGTTCGCCGCCTTCGCCGCGCAATTGCCGCACTGCCTCGATGAAGGGGAAGATGCCGTACATGCCCGGATGGCAGCAGGACAGGCCGCCGCCGTTCGTGTTCACCGGCAGCTTGCCGCCGGGCGCGATGGCGCCGCCCTCGACGAAACTGCCGCCCTCGCCCTTGGCGCAGAAGCCGAGGTCCTCGAGAAACATCAGCGTGGTAATGGTGAAGGCGTCGTAGAGCTCGACCACGTCCACATCGGCCACGCCAATGCCCGCCATGTGCATTGCCCGAGGCCCGGTTTCGCTGGCCGCCGAGACCGTCAGGTCGGGCATGTTGGCGATATAGCGGTGCCAATGGGCCATCGCCGCGCCGAGCACATAGGCCGGGGGCTTGGGCAGATCGGGCGCGCGCTCGGGCCGGGTCAGGACGATGGCGCCGCCGCCGTCGGTCACCAGACAGCAGTCGCGCACGGTGAAGGGATCGCTGATCGGGCGTGCGCCCAGTACCTCTTCCAGCGACGTCGGCTCGCGGCGGAAGGCCTCCGGGTTCTTCTGCGCCCATTGCCGCGCTGCCACCGCAATCTCGGCCAGCTGTTCCCGCGTGGTGCCGTATTCGTGCATGTGCCGCGCCGCGGCCAGCGCATAGGACGTGATCGGCTGGCGTGGCTTGTAGGGGCTCTCGAAAGGATCGGGGCGCGAGGTCGAGACCAGCCTGCCGGCCGCGGAGCGCTGGTTGCTGGCATAGGCGATGAGCGCCACGTCGCAAACGCCCGCCTGCAGCGCCATGGTGGCGATGAGCACCTGCGACAGGTTGGACGAGCCGCCGATGAAGGTGGAATCCGAGAACTTGGGCTTGATGCCGAGATATTCGGCGAGGGACAGGGAGCCCATGTTGAGCTGCATGGAGGTGCAGAACAGCGCATTCACGTCGCTTATGCCGAGACCCGCGTCGTCCAGCGCTGTCCGCGCCGTGCCGGCCAGAAGCTCCAGTTCCGACTGACCCGGCGTTTCGCCGAGGCCGTAGGTGCCGACGCCCGCGACGATGCTTGCCGCCCTCAGTGACGCGCTCATTGGCCCGCTCCCTCGACAGGACGGAAGACGAGCAGGGGCCCGCCGTCTTCGCGCACGATATCGGCCTCGACGGCCATGCCGATCTGCACCGCTTCCGGCACAATGCCGTCGACCCGGCTCATCAGCCGTGCGCCTTCGTCAAGCGTGATCAGCGCCACGTTGTGATCGCCGCCCTGATCGGGCTTGCGGCGCACGACGCTGGTCGAATAGACGGTGCCGCGGCCCGAGGGCTCGTGCCAGGCGAGGGATTCGCTTTGGCAATGGGGGCATAGGCTGCGCGGATAGAACACCCAGGCTTCGCAGTCGTTGCAGCGCTGCAGGCGCAGGCGGCCCGCCGCCAAGTTGTCGAAATAGGTCTGCTCCGGCCCGGCCGTCATGCCTTGTCTCCCTCTCCATCTGGTCTTCCCGACAATGCCTGCCACCAGGGCGGCAGGGCAAAGGCGGCGCGGTGAATGTCCGGGGTGTAATGGCGCCCGGCATAGTGCGACACCGGATGTGAATAGTCGTGCCCGTCGGCGCTGTACAGGAAGAAACCGAATTCCGCGCCCGGATAGACCGGCACGGTGGCGCGGTACGAGGCGAGGTGCGGCAGCAGGCGGCGCTCGCGCATCAGGCTGACCAGATTGGGCGCGCCGTCGTTGCACAGCTCCTGCAGGAAGCGCGGGCCGTCGGTGGTGAGAAACAGGCTGTCGGAATCGACCACCACCCCGCCCGGCGCAAGACAGGCGGCGAGATCGCCGAGAAAGGCCTCGCCGAACAGGCCGCCCGACGGGCCGACGGGCTCCGTGAGGTCGAGCAGAATGACGTCGAAGCGCTCGCCGCTGGCTGCCGCGTCGCGCACATAGGCCGCGGCATCCGCCACCACCAGTTCGGCGCGCGGGTCGTCGATGGTGCCGACGAGACCGAGAAAGCGATTCGAGACCTCGATGACGCGGGCGTCGATCTCGACCATCACCACGCGCGCGACGAAGGGATGCACCAGCGCCTCACGCAAGGCGCCGCCATCGCCGCCGCCGACGATCAGCACCGAGGCGCCTTGGCGTGCGCGCCCCAGCAGCGGCACGTGCAATGCCATCTCGTGATAGAGGAACTCGTCGGCCTGCGCCGCCTGGATCAACCCGTCCAGCACCAGCACGCGGCCGAGCACCGCATGTTCCCAAATCTCGATCTCCTGGTGTGCGCTCTGCTCCGCGTGCAGGCGCCGCATCTTCAAGGCATGGGCAACGCCCAAACCCTCGTCGCGCTCGCGCCACCACGTCTCCTGCTCGCTCA
>CAZKTK010000329.1:0-4251 GCA_964555535.1 uncultured Rhodospirillaceae bacterium | reverse complement strand
ATGATCCGCGAGCCGCCTGGCGAGCCCAGCACAAGCTCCAAGTTTCCCCTCTCGTCGAACACGAGGGTCGGTGCCATGGAACTGCGCGGACGCTTGCCAGGCTCGACCCTGTTGGCAACCAGTTCGCCATCGCGTTCGGGTACGAAGGAAAAATCCGTGAGCTGATTATTAAGCAGAAAACCGCGAACCATGACGGCGGAGCCGAATGCGAATTCTATGCTCGATGTCATGGCCACGGCATTGCCGTCGGCATCGACCACACTGAGATGGCTGGTCGCCGGCAGCTCCGGCGATGGCGCATCCAACCATCCTTGCTGCGCACCAGGGGGCATCCCCGCCTCACCGACACCGGCCCGGTCATCGTCGATCAACGCTGCTCGGTCCCGCAAATATGCTGCATCCAACAACCCCGCAGGCACGTCGACGAAATCCGGATCGGCGATATAGCGGTCGCGATCCGCATAGGCGAGCCTGCCGGCTTCGGCGATCAGATGCACGGCCTCTTCGGAGCCTGGCCCCATGGCCGCCAAATCGTAACGCGAAAGAAAGGCCATCATTTGCAGCACCGTGATCCCACCGGAGCTTGGCGGCCCCATCCCGCAGATTCGATGCCCGCGATATGACAGACAAACTGGCGGTCGTTCCAACGCTTCATACTTGGCAAGATCGCCAAGGGTCATGTCACCGGGATTGACCGAGGCGGCGGTCACAGCGGCGACAATCTCGCCCGCCAGACGACCGCGATAAAAGGCGTTCGCGCCACCTTCGGCAATCGCCCGGAGACCAAACGCGTAGTCCGGATTCTGCAGAAGGGTGCCGACCGGCTTCGCATTGCCGTCGGCATCGAGGAAATACTCGGCGGCGACAGGAAGACGGCGCAATGTCGGCGCCCAGCCGGCAAGCTTCGCCAGGCGCGGGCTGATTTCAAACCCGACTTCCGCCAGTGCAATAGCCGGTTCGAACAATTCCGCCCAAGAAAGCTTACCGAAGCGGCCATGCACATCCTCCAACATGCGCAACAGACCGGGCGTGCCCACCGAGCGCCCGCCGACGAGCGCCTCGAAATAGCCTGGAACGGACCCATCCGGCGCCAAGAAGCGTTCGGCATTAGCTGCAGCAGGTGCCGTCTCGCGGCCGTCATGGCTGGTGACCATGTCGTTGCCGGCATCGTAGTGCAGCAGAAAGGCTCCACCGCCTATGCCCGAGGATTGCGGTTCGACCAAATTCAGCACCAACTGCATGGCAATGGCGGCATCGACGGCGCTGCCGCCTGCGGCCAGAATCTCCGCACCAGCCCGTGCCGCGTGGGGGTTGGCGGCAACAGCCATTTCACGCGACGTCGCGACCTGCGCATGTTGGGCAACCCCTGTGCCTATCTCAGGTTGAGCACCCTGCGCATCGGCCATCGCAGGAGAAACCGAGATCAAGGAAAGCCCAATTGCGGCGCATGCCTGCCTGACCATCCTGCGACATTGACCGCTCAGGCACCCCGCGGCTAGGTTGGCGTCAATAGTGGTGACGCGGCAGTCGGAAGGGTGGCCGATGCCAGACTTGGGTGTGGTCAATACGGTTGCGGCTCTGCGCGAGGCGGTCGCCGCTTGGCGCGCGGACGGGCTTTCCGTGGGGCTGGTTCCGACGATGGGCTTCCTCCACCGAGGGCATATTGCGCTCGTGGACGAGGCCCGTGCCCAAACAGATCGCGTGGTTGCCAGCATCTTCGTCAATCCCTCCCAGTTCGGCGAGAACGAGGATTTCCATACCTATCCGCGTGACCTCGACGGTGATTTAGCAAAATTGGCTGGCGCGGGAACCGCCCTCGCCTTCATTCCGGATGTCATGGAAATGTACCCGCACGGTTTCGCATCCAGCGTATCGGTCAGCGGCATCGCCGATGGCTTATGTGGAACGGCCAGACCGGGCCATTTTGCCGGTGTCGCGACCGTGGTGACCAAATTGCTGCTCCAATGTCTACCGGATCGCGCCTTTTTCGGCGAAAAAGACTACCAGCAACTGCAAGTGATTCGGCGCATGGTTTACGACCTCGACATTCCTGTCGAAATCGTCGGCGTGTCGACCGTGCGCGAGGAAGACGGCTTGGCCATCTCATCGCGCAACGCCTATCTGAGCGCGGAGCAACGCGCCCTTGCCCCTGAACTTCACCGCGCCATTGCCGAGGCCGCGACCTCTGCGGCCGCAGGCGCGACTGCCGCCGCCGTTTGCGCGACGGCAAGAGCGCGTATGGCGGCCGTCGGGTTCGAGCCGATCGAATATGTGGAAATGTGCGATGCCGAAACTCTCGAGCCAGTGAAAGTGGCAAATCGTCCAACACGTGTGTTCGCCGCGGCCCATCTCGGCTCTACGCGATTGATCGACAATGTCCCGGTGTTGGGCCACAGGGTGCCGGCCGAATCGCCTGGTGCCGAGAACAAGTAACAGCCGGCGATCAGCCAACGCCCGTCCGGCTGCTGCTGCATCGGATATCGCGCCAGATAGGCTCGGCCATCGGGGCCTTCGATACGAACCTCCTGAACCGGCATGGCCTTGCTCGCATCAATGCCAAGAAAGTCCACGCTGCGGGGACGGTAGACCGGCTCGTAGGCCGTACGCACCATCGCCATGAAAGCGTCGGCGTTGCGGAATTTCGAGCGGATACCCGGAGCGGCGAAGGCGAACGCCGCCTGCCCATCATCCCGCGCAAAGGCTGCAAGCTGGTCCGTGATGACATCCCGGATCGCCAGGCGATCGGACTCTTCCAAAGCCAGTGCCGTTGTTGCCGATGCCAAGAGACTTGCTACAGCAAGAACTGAAAGCAGCCATCTCCAGATGACGGCCACTTGCAATACGCCTAACGGACGTAGACCTGCACCTCGTTGGTGCGTGCCGTGTCGCTCGTCGCCGAAGCCAGGATAACGCGGTCAGCCGGCAGGCCCATATCGATCAGTGAGCGCATCACACGTTCGGCATTGCGCTTGGCATTGCCCGCATTGGCAGCAACATCGGACGGGCCGCCGCTCAACGGGGTCACCGCCACCAGCTCGAAACGCGCATCCGGCCTGCGTTCGAGCGCGGTCGAGACCGCCCCGTACAGGGCCTCTTCATACGCGACGTTCGCGCTGTCGAAGCGAATGACCACCAGCGCCGGCCCGCTGCGCGCGGCCGTCAGCGGTGCCAAAGCTGCTGCTGCTCCAGACATGCTCGACAGCGCCGGTCCATAGGCACGCCCATTGCTTACGGCCAGAGCAAGACTGGTAAGATTCCGCCGCTCGCCATACAAATAACTGTTATGTCGGCTAATCGTTGCATTGATCTCGGCAACGAGCCGATCATTGGAAACCATGATCCGGCTGAGATTGTCCTCGATCACCGCGAGCTGCCGGTGATCCTCCTCGACGGCGCCTTGAATGCTGTACGCGGCACGGGTGCCCTCGAACAGGTAATTCGCCATATCCGAGTTTGCCGCAATGCGGTTCGAGAGCTCGGCAAGACGCGAGTTGTCGTCGGCAATGCGGTCAAGTTCACCCTGTGCCGACTGCCACTGGCTGACCAGGATCGGATTGCCAGGGGTCGTGCCGACCTGCAAACGCGTATTGATCTGCCCGACCAGCGCATGATAGCGCTGCGACGCCTGCGCCGCGTTGTCTGAGAGCGAGCGATATTCGCCAGCCTGACCGTCGATCTGGCCCTTCAACCCTTGCAGTTCACTACTGAGCGAAGCGACTTTCTGGCCGACGAAGGTGCCGGTCGTGCTTCCCGTGTAGCCACTTGGCGCCGAGACGTCGACCTGGGGCCGCGGCGTCGACCGGGTTACCGGTTCGATTAACGGAGCATCCATCGACTCAATGGGCGCCGGCGCAATTTCCACGCGCTGAGGCGGCGGTGCCGGATCCTCGCCATCCAACGATGGCCAAAGCCCCTCCTCGGAAACCGAGCAGGCACCTAAAACTAAGGCCGCGATTAGCGGCGCGGCGGGCTTGAGGCATATGTCCATGATCGCGAAAGCCACCCTTCCGTGCGCGCCCGATGTCGGGCACCCGCCGTCAGTTCTCATCACTGCATTAGGCCCCCCGAAGACGCGCGATATTACACCGAAGGCTCTGCGGGCCTCAAGGTGGATTTTGTCCGACGCAATTCCGTGGCGTCCCGCTTGCCTTGATCTGAGGCTTCGAGTAGGTTGCCGCCCACACCGCCGTCAGCAGGGCTGCGGCTGCGCGCCCGTAGCTCAGCTGGATAGAGCACCAGACTACGAATCTG
>CAZKTK010000328.1:0-4261 GCA_964555535.1 uncultured Rhodospirillaceae bacterium | reverse complement strand
ACGAGTGGTTGGTCGTCATCGAAGTGTTCGAGGCGGTGGCCGAAGGGGGGCTGATTGAGCCGACGTTTGTGATCGATTACCCCAGCGCGACCTCGCCGCTGACCCGGGCGAACCGCGACGACGCGACCTTGTGCGTGGTGATGGCTGCCGAGGGTTATCCGGGAGCTTACGAGAAAGGCAGCGAGATCCGCGGCCTCGATGGGCTTGGTGACGACGATCTGATGGTGTTCCATGCCGGCACCGCGCACAACGAGAACAGGCTTGTGGCGACGGGTGGGCGTGTGCTCGGCGTCACCGCACGTGCGCCTAGCGTTGCCGCGGCGCAGGCCCGCGCCTACGACGCCGTGGCGCGCATCGACTGGCCGCAAGGCTTCTGCCGGCGCGACATCGGCTGGCGCGCCGTGGCGCGTGGCGCATGAGCGGTCACCGCCGCCGCGCCTGGAGCAGTGCGCTCTATGCACAGGATGTGTCGGACTGCCTGGCCAGCACCATCGGCGGTCATGGATTGTCGGACACCCATTTCAGTACCGCGCTTGCGCGCACAGCCCCGGCACTGGCACGCCTGCGTGCCTGGCACGAGGAGGGCAGCCGTTCGTTGCTCACCCTGCCGGATCGCCGCGACGATCTTGCCGTGCTCTCGCCCCTGGTCGACGCTGCCAGCCGCAAGTTTACCGATCTCGTGGTCGTGGGCACGGGCGGTGCGACCCTTGGCGGACGGGCGCTTTCGGCACTGGCGGCGCATCCGGTCCCACCCGCTCAGCGGGCCTGGCTGCATTTCTCGGATGCCGCCGACGGCCATGATTTCGGAGTTCTGATCGACGGTCTCGATTTGGCGCGCACCCTGTTTCTGGTCATCAGCAAATCGGGCGCCACCGACGAGACCTTGGCCCAGTTCCTGATTGCCTACGACGCGGTCAAGTCCGCGGTCGGCGAGGCGGATCTGCGCGGCGCCTTTCTCGTGGTAACGGGGCCGGACAGCAATCCGCTGCGGCGCCTGGCGGAGCGCTGGCGCCTGCCCCTGCTCGATCACGATCCGGGGCTCGGCGGGCGCTACTCTGTACTCTCGGCAGTCGGGTTGCTGCCGGCGATGTTCGCCGGCGTCGATGTCGCGGCGGTTCGTGCCGGTGCCGCGGAGGCGTTGGCGGCGGCGCTTTCCGCGGACCGCCCGGAAGATTGCGAGCCTGCACGAGGTGCCGCACTATTGGTTGGCCTGGCAGAAGAGCGTGGCATCAGCTCGGTGGTGCTCATGCCCTATTGCAGTCGCCTTGCGGAGCTTGCCGCCTGGCATCGCCAGCTTTGGGCCGAGTCCCTTGGCAAGAACGGCCTCGGCACCACGCCCGTACCCGCCTTGGGGCCGCTCGACCAGCACAGCCAACTACAGCTCTATCTCGATGGCCCGCACGACAAGCTGTTGACGCTGCTGACGCTGGACGGCACCGCCGGCGGGCGCAGCATCAAGCCCGGCCTGATCGCCGACGAGCCGGAACTCGCACATCTGGCGCGCAGGACCCTCGGCAGGATGGTCGAGGCCGCCGCCGATGCCATGGCCGAGACTGTTGCCGAATCCGGCAGGCCGGTCCGCCGCATCAGCATCGACGATCTCGACGCGCGCCGCATGGGCGGCCTGCTGATGCATTTCATGCTCGAGACCATCATCGCTGCCGAGCTGCTGGCGGTCGATCCGTTTGACCAGCCGGCGGTCGAGGCCGTCAAGGCGCGCACGCGCGCGGCGCTGGGGGACGCCGGCGCGGGATGAGCCTCAGGCGGCTTCCCGAAGGGCTGATCAACCGTATCGCCGCGGGCGAGGTCATCGAGCGCCCCGCCAATGTCGTCAAGGAGCTGATGGAGAATGCGGTCGATGCGGGCGCGACACGCATCGAGGTGACCCTCGAGGATGGTGGCAAGACCCTGATCGCCGTCAGCGACGACGGCTGCGGCATGGCGCGCGACGCCTTGCCCCTGGCCGTGCAGCGCCATGTCACCTCGAAGCTTGCCGGCGACGACCTCAGCGATATCCGCAGTCTCGGCTTTCGCGGCGAGGCCTTGCCGTCGATCGGCGCCGTCAGCCGTCTGGCCGTGACCAGCCGCGAGCGCGGCGCCGACAGCGCCTGGGCGGTCAGCGTCGTTGGCGGCGAAATTTCAGACCCTAAGCCCGCTGCGCTGGCGAGCGGCACGCGGGTCGAGGTGCGCGATCTCTTCTTCGCCACGCCGGCGCGGCTCAAATTTCTCAAGAGCGAGCGGGCGGAGACGACGGCTGCGCTCGACCTCGCCGCGCCGCTCGCCATGGCCCGGCCGGAGATTGCCGTGAGCGTTACCGCGGACGGCCGCAAGCGACTTGCGGTCGGCGCGACGCAGGGTGATCTGCTGGCCTCACGCCTCGACCGCCTGGCCGCGGTGATGGGCGCGGAGTTCGCCGACAATGCGGTCCAGGTGGCGGCGGCGCGCGACGGCATGGCGGTTGCCGGTTATGCCAGCCTGCCGACCCTGAGCCGCGGCCGGGCGCGGCAGCAATATCTTTTCGTCAATGGCCGGCCCGTGCGGGATCGTTTGCTCTACGGGGCCGTGCGTGCGGCCTATCAGGATCTCCTGGCGTGCGACCGCCATCCCCTGGTGGCGCTGTTCCTTACCCTTGATCCGGCCGAGGTCGACGTCAACGTCCATCCGGCCAAGGCGGAGGTGCGTTTCCGCGCGCCGGGTAATGTGCGAGGGCTCGTGGTCTCGGCCCTGCGCCACGCCCTCGATGGGGCAGGGCACCGGGCCTCGACGACCATCGCCCATGCCGCGCTGGCGGCGGCGCGCCCGCAGCCCAGCCTGCCGCCGCGCCCGAACCTGGGTCTGGCCGAGAGCGCTGCGGCCTATCAGGCGCCCCTTGCGCCCGCCGTGGCGGCGGCGCCGGAACCGACCGAGGCCTATCCCCTGGGTGCTGCGCGCGGACAGCTGCACGAGACCTATATCGTGGCTCAGACAGCCGACGGCATTGTCATCGTCGACCAGCATGCGGCTCATGAACGTCTGGTCATGGAACGCATGCGTGCGCAGCTCGCAGACGGGACGGTCGCCCGGCAGATCCTGTTGATCCCGGATGTCGTGGAGCTCGACAGCGCACCGGCCGAGGCGCTTGCCGCCCGCGCCGAAGAGCTCGCCGAGCTCGGTCTCGTGCTCGAGGCCTTCGGCGAGGGTGCCATTGTCGTGCGCGAAGTGCCCGCATTGCTGGGCGAATGCGATGTGTCCGGCCTGATCCGCGACCTGGCCGAGGATCTGGTCGAAAGCGACCATGCCCTGGCCCTGAAGGAACGCCTCGACGACGTCTGTGCCACCATGGCCTGTCACGGCAGCGTGCGGGCCGGTCGCCGCCTGCGCCCGGAGGAGATGAACGCCCTGCTGCGCGAGATGGAAGTGACCCCCCATTCCGGGCAGTGCAATCATGGCCGGCCGACCTATGTCGAACTCAAGCTCGCCGATATCGAGAAGCTGTTCGGCCGGCGCTGAGGCCCGGAATAATTGGTGACAGTTACCTATTGTTTTCCGAATTTAATATCAATTTCAATGAGTTGTATTCCAGTTCCCATGAAGGCATTCGATCATGCTGTTTTTAATATATTGAAATATATGGATAAAGTCTGTTGTATTAGGTAACTGTCACCGATTTTTTGGGCATCGGCGTGCCTGCCGGGCGCCAGCACTTCGTAGACCGGCTTTCCTCGTGGCGGCCGCGCACGGTGACGCGGTCGACCTCGCGCGCTTGGATGGCGTCGCCTGCCAGCTCACGGGTGCGCTCGCTAATCAGTAGCCGGGTGCCGTAGGTCTTGTTGAGGGCTTCGAGGCGCGAGGCGAGATTGACGCGGTCGCCGACCACGGTATAGGAGCGCAGCGCCTCCGCCCCGATGCTGCCGGCAACCACCTCGCCGGTGGCGATGCCGATGCGAATCGAGACATCGGGCAGGTCGGGAAATTCCGCGTTGAACGCATTCAGGCAGGCGAGCTGGTCGAGCGCCGCCAGACAGGCCGCCGCGGCATGCTCGTCGCCGCTGCTGAAGGGCGGGCCGAAATAGGACATCACCGCATCGCCAATGAAGGCGTCGATGACGCCATTGCGGGCCGCCACCGGGGCCGTCATGTGCGAAAAGAAGGTGTTGAGAAAATGCACCAGCTCGTCCGCCGGCATGGTTTCGGTGAGGCTGGTGAAGCCAGCCATGTCGACGAAGCTGACGGTCATCTCGCGGCGCTCGGTGCGGCTGACGCTGTCCGGATCGTCGACCAG
>CAZKTK010000327.1:573-4277 GCA_964555535.1 uncultured Rhodospirillaceae bacterium | reverse complement strand
CGACGCCGAACGGGTGGAAGATCACCATCATGCTGGAGGAGCTGGGGCTGCCCTACACCATCATCCCCGTGGAGATCGGCAAGGGCGACCAGTTCAAGCCGGAATTCCTGGCCATCAGCCCCAACAACAAGATGCCCGCCATCGTCGATCCGGACGGGCCCGATGGCGAGCCGATCTCGGTATTCGAATCCGGCGCCATCATGATCTATCTGGCCGAGAAGACCGGAAAGCTGATGCCGAGCGAGCCGCGCGCGCGCATCCGTGTGCTCGAATGGCTGATGTTCCAGATGGGCACCGTGGGGCCGATGCTGGGTCAGGCGCACCACTTCCGCAACTATGCGCCAGAGAGCATCGACTACGCGGTGAACCGCTATACGCGCGAGGCCGGGCGCATCTACCACGTCATCGACAAGCGCCTGGAGGACAACGCCTATCTCGCGGGCGAGGACTACTCCATCGCCGATATCGCCGTCTGGCCGTGGCTGCTGCCCCACCGCCAGGGCCAGGATCTTGCCGACTTCCCCAACCTCAAGCGCTGGCGCGACGACGTGAAGAACCGCCCCGCCGTGATCAAGGGCCGCGAGGTGATGAAGGACAGCCTGGCGGTCGGCAACGTCAAGGAGGACAAGGAGCGCTTCTCGATCCTGTTCGGCGACAAACAGTACAGCGCCCATTGAGCGAGGCCGCAGGGTCCGCCAACCGTCCCGCGGTCGGCATGGCGCTGATGTTCAGCGCCACCATCATTTTCAGCCTCATGCACGCCGCCATCCGGCATGTGTCGGGCGAGCTGCATCCCTTCGAGATGGCCTTCTTCCGCAACCTCTTCGGCCTGCTGGTGATGGGGCCGATCCTGCTGCGCTATGGCCTTGCCCCGCTGCGCACCGCGCGCTTTCCCCTGCATGGCCTGCGCGCCATTTTCAACCTCGTCGCCATGCTGTGCTTCTTCTATGCCCTCAGCATCACGCCATTGGCGGACGTGGCGGCGCTGTCGTTCACGGCACCGCTGTTCGCCACCATCCTTGCCGTGTTCGTCCTCGGCGAAGTGGTGCGCATCCGCCGCTGGACCGCCATCATGTTCGGCTTTGCGGGCGCCTTCGTCGCCATCCGCCCCGGCTTCGAACATGTCGGTCTTGGCCCGCTCCTGGTTCTTACCCAGGCCGCCGTGTGGGGCGGTGCCCTGATCGTCATCAAGATCCTCGGGCGCACGGAATCGAGCATTACCATCGCCGCCTACATGGTGCTGCTGATGATCCCGCTCTCGGCCGGGCCGGCGCTGCTGTTCTGGCAAACCCCGACGCTCGAACAGCTGGCCTGGCTGGCGCTGATCGGCGTGCTCGGTACCTTCGCCCAATTGCTGATGACCCAGGCGCTCAAGGAGACCGAGGCAACGCTGGTGCTCTCCCTCGACTTCTTCAAGCTGGTCTGGGCCACCATGCTCGGCTACTGGCTGTTCGGCGAAGTGCCGGACGAGTTCACCTGGGTCGGCGGCATGATGATTTTTGCCTCCGCCACCTATATCGCCTATCGTGAAGCCAATTTGCGAGGAAGGAGAGAGTGACCATGAGTGCTTATGTCATTGGCCACGCGACCATAAACGATCCGGCAAAGCTCAAGGAATACGGCGCCATCGCCGGTCCTTCCATCAAGGCCGCGGGCGGCGAGCTGGTTTCCGCCGGCAGCGTTGTCGAAGCTCTGGCCGGCGAGCATGCACATCAGCGTCTGATCATCATCCGCTTCGACAACGCGGATGCGGCCCGCGCCTGGTACAACGGCGATACCTATCAGTCGGCCATTCCCATTCGTGAGCAGGCGATGGATTCGACCTTCATTCTCTCGGAAGACCCGCCAGGCTAAAGCGGCGGCTTTGGCGTCTCGGCGATAACATCGCGGATGCGTGCCATCATGTCGCGCAAGACCGGGTCGTGATCGCGGCTCGGGTGCCAATAGGCATAGACGCGCATGGGGTCCTGGGCGAAGGGAAAAGGATAGACCTCCAGCGGCCATCGCTCGGCGAACTGCTGTGCCAGCCGCCAGGTGACCGTGGCGATCATCGACGTGCCACTTATCAGCTGCGGTACGAGCGACTGCGACCAGACAGCGACGTGACGCGGCCGGCGCAGCCCCTGACGCCTCAGCGCCTCCTCGTCCTCGAATGTCATCTGGGATTCGAAATAGCGCACCACGACATGCCGCCGGGACAAGAAGGCGTCGGCGTCCAACACCCGGCCGGGCGGCTCATGGCCCCGGGAAACGAGACAGACGAAAATATCCTCGCAAAGCGTCTCATTCGGCGGGCGGCCCGCATCCAAGGCCTGACCGGCAACCATCAAGTCGATCTCACCGTTTCTCAGCAGATCCGCGGAATGATCCGATAGCGGCAGGATATCGAAGCGCAGCTTCGGCATCGGCCGTTCGGTGCGCCGGATCGCTTCGCCGAGATACGCCGACATGGCGTAGTCCGAGGCCGCTATCGTCAATTCCCTGTCGACCTGAACCGGCGCCTGATCCGGAGAGAGTGCCGTCAATGCCTGAGCCTGCGCCAAGAATTCCTGTACCGGCTGGCGCAGATCGCGAGCAAATGGGGTTGGTACGAGCTTGCGCCCGGAGCGCACGAGCAAGGGGTCGTCGAAATGCTCGCGCAATCGGGCGAGCACGGTGCTCATCGCGGATTGGCTCAAATGAACCCGTTGCGCCGCACGCGTCACGCTGCATTCCGACAGCAGCGCCTCCAAGCACACCACTTGATTCAAATCGAAGTGGTTAAGGCGCATATCCTTCATCCATAGAATCGATAATAACGCCTCAAACATATCAATTTTTCAGATCAACGGCAATTCGGCATACTGCTACTCAAAATTAGAGAAATTCGTAAATCTGGAGTGTTACATGGCATTGGCTGACGTCTACGCACGGGATGGCTTTGTCTGCCCGCTCGACATCATGAGCACGGAAGAGGCGGAGGCCGTTCGGGCCGACCTTGAGGCTGCGGAGCGCGAACTCGCCGACGATCCGCAACGGCTGGGCCTTCTGCATTCCTACCCGGATCGCCTGCTGCCGTCCTTCGATCGCATGATCCGCCATCCCAGGATGGTCGCCGCAGCACAGCAAGTGCTGGGACCCGACCTTCTCGTCTGGAGCGCCGCGCTGTTCATCAAGGAGCCGCAATCACCCCATATCGTCTCCTGGCACCAGGATCTGACCTATTGGGGCCTGGACGACGCCGAGGAGATCACCTGCTGGGTCGCGCTGTCGCCGGCGACGGAGGAAAGCGGTTGCATGCGCTTCGTGCCGGGCAGCCACCGGAAACGCGCCGTGCCTCACATCGATACCTTCGCCGACAACAATCTGCTCACCCGCGGTCAGGAAATTGCTGTTGACGTCGACGAGGCGGAAACCGTTCTCGCCGAGCTGCAGACCGGCCAGATGTCCATGCATCACGGCCATATGTTCCACGCCTCGGGGCCCAATACCACGCAAGACCGCCGTATCGCCTCAGCCATCCGCTACATCAAGCCGACCATGAAGCAGCAGACCGATTTCAAACCCATCGTCTCGCTGGTCAGTGGTGAAGACAATTTTGGCAACTTCACAGTCCTCGCACCGCCGAAAGACCGTTTGAGCGACGAGGAGTTCGTGATTTGCCAACGCGACTCGGAAGCCAAGCGTGACGTGCTGTACGCCGGTGCAGATTCCGAAGCCATAGC
>CAZKTK010000327.1:0-563 GCA_964555535.1 uncultured Rhodospirillaceae bacterium | reverse complement strand
GCCGGCAAACGCTATCAGTAGTGCGGAAGGGCTCTAGGCCCGATCGCCACAGGGAATCTCGAGCCAGAACGTGCTGCCTTCGCCCTCGACGCTGGTGAAGTCGAGGCTGCCGCCCATGCTCTCCATGAGCTGCCGGCTGATGCTCAGGCCGACACCGGTACCTTCGACCTTGGACCTTTCCATACCAAGGCGCGAGAAGGGCTGAAATACGTCGCCTCGTTTGTCGGGCGCAATGCCGGGGCCGGTATCGTTGATGCTTATCCGCAGCATGCCGCAATCGCCCTCGGCCAGTTCGACCTTCAGGGAACCAGCTTCGCTGTTGTACTTGACCGCATTGGAAAGAAGGTTGAGCAAGACTTGCTTGAGCCTTCCGGGATCCGCCTGGACCCGCCGGTCGGGTTCCACCGATGACGTGACGACACACGCTATCCCACGCTTATCGGCAAGAGGTTTCACGAGCACCAAGCTCTGCTCGATAATGGCCCCCGGATCGACATTCTCAACGAACAGTTCCAGGCGCCCGGCCTCGATCCTGCCGTCTGCGGTCATGACCGCTCTGAAGA
>CAZKTK010000326.1:0-4306 GCA_964555535.1 uncultured Rhodospirillaceae bacterium | reverse complement strand
TGGAAGTGGCACAAGGGCTGACCGAGGACTTCGCCGCCCGCTTCCCCTATACCGAGACCGAGGACCAGAGCCGCGCCATTGACGAAAGCCTGGCCGGCCTGGCGGCAGACAAGCCGAGCGACCGGCTGATCTGCGGCGATGTCGGCTTCGGCAAGACCGAGGTCGCGCTGCGCGCCGCCTTTGCCGCCGCCCTGTCGGGCAAGCAGGTGGCGGTGGTGGTGCCGACGACGCTGCTCTGCCGTCAGCATTTTCATACCTTCAACGAACGCTTCGCGGGCTATCCGGTGCGCATCGGGCAGTTGTCGCGCATGGTGAGCGCCAAGGATGCGGCCCTGGTGCGCGAGGGACTAACGGACGGCACGGTGGATATCGTCATCGGCACCCACAGCCTGCTGTCCAAGTCGGTGAAGTTTGCCGATCTTGGCCTGTTGATCATCGACGAGGAGCAGCATTTCGGCGTTGCGCAGAAGGAGAAGCTGAAGGCGCTCAAGGCTGACGTGCACGTCCTCACGCTCACGGCGACCCCCATCCCGCGCACCCTGCAGCTTGCCATGTCGGGCGTGCGCGAGCTCAGTCTGATCGCGACGCCGCCGGTGGACCGCCTGGCGGTGCGCACCTTCGTGCTGCCCTTCGATCCGGTGGTGATCCGCGAAGCCTTTCTGCGCGAGCGTTTCCGTGGCGGTCAGTGTTTCTATGTCTGCCCGCGCATCGAGGATCTGGACGGTATTGCAGCGGCCTTGAAGGAACTGGTGCCCGAGGTCAGCGTGGTCATGGCTCACGGGCGCATGGCGGCGGGCAAGATTGACGAGGCGATGACCGCCTTCTACGACGGCAAGTACGACATTCTGCTATCGACCACGATCATTGAATCCGGCCTCGACATGCCGCGCGTCAATACCTTGATCGTGCACCGCTCGGACATGTTCGGCCTGGCCCAGCTTTATCAGCTGCGCGGGCGCGTCGGGCGCGGCAAGACCCGCGCCTACGCCTATTTCACGGTGCCGTCCGAGCGCCTGTTGGCGGGGGCGGCGGAGAAGCGTCTGCGGGTCATCCAGACGCTCGACACCCTTGGCGCCGGCTTCTCCCTGGCCAGCCATGACCTGGATATCCGCGGCGCCGGCAACCTGCTCGGCGAGGAACAATCCGGCCATATCAAGGAGGTCGGGCTGGAGCTGTACCAGCAGCTCCTGGAAGAGGCGGTGCAGGCGGCCAAGCGCGCGGAATCGGGTATCGAGGGGGAGGCGGAAGAGGAGCGCTGGTCGCCGCAGATCACGGTCGGCACGGCGGTGCTGATCCCCGAGGATTACGTCACCGACCTCGGCGTGCGCCTCAGCCTCTACCGACGGCTTTCGGAGCTTGAGAGCGAAGAGGAATGGCAGGCTTTCGCAGCCGAGCTTGTCGACCGCTTCGGGCCGCTGCCGGATGAGGTGGAAAACCTGCTCGGGGTGGTGCGTATCAAGCGGATGTGCCGCATCGCCGGCATCGAGAAGGTCGACGCCGGACCCAAGGGTGCGGTGATTGCCTTCCGCGACAACAGCTTTGCGGCGCCCGAGAAGCTAATCGCCTATATCGGCAAGAATGCGCGCTGGCTGCGTGTGCGGCCGGACCACAGTCTGGTGGCCAGCCGGCAATGGGTGCGCGAGAGCGAGCGGCTCACCGGCCTCTCGTCCCTGGTCGGAGAACTCGCTGCGCTCTGCACGGATTAGGCCGCCGAAGAGGTGTTCGCGAGGCTGACCTGAGACATCACCTTGCCGATCACGCTATCGAGGCGCTGCAGGCCGTCTTGTAGAAGATCCTTTTCGATGGTCAGCGGCGGCATGAGCTTCAGCACTTCGCCATGGGGGCCAGCGGTCTCCATCAGGATGCGCTGGCCGAAGGCTTCGCGGGCGATCATGTCGGCGATGCGCGTATCGCTGAAGGCAAGGCCGGACATCAATCCCATGCCGCGTGGTGTCGCGGTGCGTTGTCCGAGCGCCCGGGCGGTCTTCACGACCCAGCTTTCGACCATCCCGGCGGCTTTCGACGCGTTGGTGGTGAAGTCGGCCGACTGCCATAGCTCCAGGGCTGCGGTGGCGGCCACGAACGCAAGGTTGTTGCCACGGAACGTGCCATTGTGCTCGCCGGGCGCCCACTGGTCGTGCTCAGGTGCGATGAGCACCAGAGACATCGGCAGGCCGATGCCGCTGAGCGATTTCGATAGGCAAACGATATCCGGCTCGATCCCGGCACGCTCGAAGCCGAAGAACGCACCCGTGCGTCCGCAGCCGGCTTGTATGTCGTCGACAATCAGTAGGGCATCAAGTCGCCTGGCGATGCCCGCCAGATACCGAAGCCATTCGCTGCCCGCAACATTCAAGCCGCCTTCGCCCTGCACCGTCTCCACGATGAAGGCCGCGGGGGCCTCCACGCCACCGGAAGGATCCTCCACCATGGCCGCATAACGATCGAGCTCACGGGTGTCGGCGCCCAGATAGCGCTGATAGGGCAGGCGCACCACATCGCCGAGCGATACGCCGGCACCCAGCCGGGCATTGTGGTTTCCGGTCAGGGCGAGGGCGCCCAGGGTCATGCCATGGAAGGCATTGCTGAAGGCGACAACCGGGCGCCTGCCGGTGACCTTGCGAGCCAATTTCAGAGCCGCCTCGACCGCGTTCGTTCCGGTCGGCCCGGGGAACTGGAGCCGATAGGTAAGGCCGCGCGGAGTCAGGATTGTTTCACGAAAGGTTCGCACGAAATCGCGCTTGGCGACAGTGTGCAGGTCGAGCCCGTTTATCATGCCATCGGACGCGAGATAGTCGATCATCCGCGTTTTCAGAGCTGGATGATTGTGACCGTAATTGAGCGAGCCGCAGGCGGAGAGAAAGTCGATATACTCGACCCCGGCCTCGTCCCAGACACGGGCATTAAGGGCTCGGTCGAATACTGCGGGCATCCCGCGGCAGTAGTACCTTACAGCGGATTCCGAGCGCTCGAACTCGGACAGATCGGCCAGCGGCGTGTTCGAATTCAACATCAGTCCCTCCTGCTTTTATTATGAGGCTTCCTGTCGTGGTCGCGCGCCTAGTTTGGCGGCGTCAATTGGTGCCAATCGTTATCCTCATCTTCTTCGTCCGCGAGCAATAGGAGCTGGACACGGACCTCCGCGAGATGGGTTGCGACCTTTCGCATGTTGGCTTCGTTGGCAACCCAGATGAGGTAGCCGACCGCATCCGCCATGTGATACGCGGTTGTCGCAAGGGCCGGCGGCGTCTCTTCGGCGTCGCGTTCGAGTGGGGGCTCGGACATCAGGCGGCCACCTGATATTGCTCTACCGATTCCATCGATAGGAATGGACCGGAGAGACCGTACTTCTGGCAGTGCGCTCTCGGCTGAATGTCCTTCGTTGCGATCCACATGGCCGCTTCCTGCTGGCCTTCGACCTCGGCAGGCTCTCCGAGCCACTCGATGCCACTGCGAAGAAAGTGGCTGATAAGGTGCATTCTGGTGACTCCGACGACCGCTTCTATGCCGTTGTACTCGCAAAATTCGCGAACGCCGCAGAGGAGCTCCGGCATGATGCGCGAGCGTATGCGGGGATCGTACGAGCGATCGACGCAGACGCGGCTTGCTTCCCATACGGTATCGCTCTCGGGAAGCGGGCGGGTCTGGCATAGATATGGCCAGTATTGCTGCAGCATGTAAGGCTCGGAGGTCGGCAGCATCCGTATCAGGCCGCGCGCAACCAGGTTCGGATCGCGCCATACCAAATAGACGGCGGCTGGCGTGTCGAACTCGTCATATTCCATGCCATTGTAATGGTTGTGAGGCAAATCACGGCCTTCTATGAAGACCCGATACCGCAGGCGCGCCTGTGATGCCAATGCGTCGCCGAACACGTGTGCGTAATTGAGCGATATGGCTTCGATCATGTCATCCCTCCCACTGATACAACGGGAGAGAAAGCACGGATGTGCTACTCGCGGTACTAGGCTTTCTCCTAGGTGGCGAGAGCGACTCGGTCCTGCGGCACTCTGTAAGCGGGAGTATATGGGCGGCAGCACACCTGGGAGATCGCCTAGTTGCGGCAACGAGTGACAACGGCGAGCCTGAAGAGGCACTCGAAAGCGCTCGGCGTGCCACTTTCTGAGCAGGGGGGCTACATGGAATGCAAGAGACAACCGGGCCGGCTTGATGCCGCTTCGATGGCGGATTTCAACCAGCAAGTCCGGGCTCGCGATGCGATCAAGTTGGTCATTGCGGCCAAGATCATGGTGGGCGAGGCATATTTCGACGAGATCTGTTCCGGCTATCTCGAGGCTTGCGAGAT
>CAZKTK010000325.1:0-4311 GCA_964555535.1 uncultured Rhodospirillaceae bacterium | reverse complement strand
GCCCGCGACGACTGGCTGGTGATGCCCGCCGGGGCCGATTTCGTCTTCGATGGCGACCGCGAGAGCATGTGGCAGACCGCGATCGACAACATCGGCGTGGAGCTTTAGCGCTAACTCGGATCCGGCACGCTGAAGCCGTGCACTTCCGCCAGGCTCTTGCCGGCCTCGATTTCGGCTATCCAATCTGCTTCGGCGTCGCGCTTGGCCGTGGCCTTTTCTATCGCCGCGTCGACAAGGCCCAAGGGGATCACCACGATACCGTCATCGTCGCCAACGATAACGTCGCCCGGATTGACCAATGGGCCGCCCAGGCTGACCGGGCCGTCGATGACGCCGCTCGGATCGGCGCCGGCTCCGTGCGGCGTGGCGCCGCGGCAGAAAATCGGGAACGGCATGGCGCGCAGCTCCGTGATATCCCGGACCAGGCCATCGATCACCAGCCCGGCGAGCTTTTGGCGCACCGCATCGCGGGCCATGATGCCGCCGAGGCTGGCATAACTTTCACCGCCACCGCCGATGACCAGCACTTGGCCCGGTTCGGCCAAGGTAATGGTACCAATTGCGGGCAAAACGGAGCCCGGGCAATAGGCCGTGCGCGCCTGACCGACCAGACGCCCCCGTGAGGACAAAGGCGTCAGCGCGGTTGCCGCGGTTGCCTTCCCGTCCAGCGCATCGGACAGCAGCGTGGTGTCCAGCCCTGCCAGGGCTATGCGGGCGGTATCGGACAGGGGCGGAAAGTCGATGGCGTGGCGGACGATGGTCATGGTGGCTCCTTCGCGTCGTGTTCCACTCGCTACCTACCACTGCTGTCGCCGATCTGGTATCCCAAAGACGACGAGCGATGAGAAGGGCGGCGATATGAGCGATACGACAGACGATGCGGGATTGATCCCGGTACGCGACGCACATCGATTCGATGAGGCGGCGCTGGCGTCGTATTTGCGTGGCAAGATCGACGGTGCGGCGAAACCGCTGACTGTCCAGCAGTTTCACGGCGGCCAATCCAACCCGACCTTCGTGCTGAGCTTCGGCAATGAGGACTACGTGCTGCGCAAGAAGCCGCCGGGAGAGCTGCTGCCGTCCGCCCACGCCGTGGAACGGGAATATCGCGTGCAGAAGGCCCTGGCCGGCACCGGCTTGCCGCTGGCCGAGATGTATCTGTTGTGTGAGGACGATGCGGTCATAGGTACGCCGTTCTACGCCATGGAGCGCAAGCGCGGGCGCGTCTATCACACCATGGTACCGGAAGACATGGCTCCCGCCGATCGCGGTGCGGTCTATGAGGAGATGGCCCGCTGCCTGGCGATTCTGCACACGGTCGACCCCGAGGCCGTCGGGCTGGCGGATTTCGGCCGGCCCGGCAGTTATTTCGCGCGCCAGCTCAAGCGCTGGACCAAGCAGTACCGGTCTTCGACCCAGCGCGACATCCCGGCCATGGATAGACTCATCGACTGGTTGCCGGAACACCTTCCCGAGGATGACGAGAGCGGTGTCGTGCATGGCGACTACCGCCTCGGCAACCTGATGATCCATCCTGACAAGCCGGAGGTGATCGCCGTCTTCGACTGGGAGCTGGCGACGCTCGGCCATCCGCTTGCCGATTTTGGCTACAACCTGCAGCCCTATTACAGCCCCCATGAAGGGCACCAGGGGCTGAAGGGCGCCGATCTCGAAGATCTCGGCATTCCCAGCCGTGATGCCTACCTGGAATCCTATTGCCGCCATGTGGGCCGAGAGGTCTTCGATCCGACCTTCCATGTCGCGTTTTCGCTGTTCCGCAGCGCCGCGATCGTGGATGGCGTCTATGCCCGCGGCCTGGCCGGCAATGCCAGCAGCGCCGACGCGGTCAAATATGGCGAGCTGACCGGGCTCTATGCGGAACGCGCCTGGGCCTTGATCGACGAGTAAGCCATGGTCTGGCCAGACGATTTCTCCATCCCGTTGCGGCGGGAGACCCATTTCGGCGACCGCGTCGTGCGCTGTTTCGTCGAGCGGGCGAACGATGTCGATACGGCCTTTCGCGATAGCGCCGCCCGGTTTGCCGACAAGCCGGCGCTGGTCTTCGAAGGCAAGCGCCTGAGCTATGCCGAGCTCGACCGGCAGGTCGACACGCTGGCCGCCAATCTGGCCGCGCAATGCGGTGTTGGCGCTGGCGACCGGGTGGCGCTCTATTCAGGCAATTGCCTCGAGTTTCCGCTGACGGTGCTCGCCTGTCTGCGGCTTGGCGCGATTGCCGTGCCGCTTGGTCATCGCCTGCAAACCCAGGAGCTCGGCTATATGCTGGGCCATGCCGCGGTGAAGGTCGTCATGGTCGAGGCGGCACTGGCCGACCGCCTGCCGGCGCGCGAAAGCCTGCCGGCAGGGACCCGTGTTTTTGCCTGGGAAGGCGAGGCGCCGGGCTGCGAGGCTTTCGAGAGCTTGCTTGCCGCCGCGCCGCCGCTGCCGCGCCTTGCTCTCGACGAGGACCAGCCGGCCGCCATCTTGTACGATACCTTCGACAGTCGCGATCTGTCGTGCTTGCGGGTAGGCGGCTTCGGCGGCGCACCGATGCCGGAAGCGACCATCGACGAACTGGCGCGGCGCATGCCGGCGCTTACCTTGCGTAATGCATATGGCGCTACCGAAACCACGTCTCCGGCCACGATGCTGCCGCTTGGCAAGGTTGCGACCCACAAGCATACCGTCGGCCGGCCGCTTCCCTGTGCGGACGTGATGGTGGTGGACGAGGCGGCGCGCGAATTGGCCGCTGGCGAAACGGGGGAGATCTGGATTGCCGGGCCCATGGTGATCGCGGGCTATTGGCGCAATGATGATGCCGATGCCAGCGAATTCAGCGGCGGATATTGGCATTCCGGCGACATCGGCCGCTTCACCGATGACGGCTATCTGGAGATACTCGATCGTGCCAAGGACATGATCAACCGCGGCGGCTACAAGGTCTTCTCGGCCGAGGTGGAGAATATCCTCTCGCAGCACCCGGCCGTGGTCGAATGCGCGGTCGTCGGCCGTCCCGATGAGGTGCTGGGCGAGCGGGTGCATGCGTTTGTCGTGGGAGAGGGCGAGGGCTTTCCCGAATCCTTAAGCGATTTTTGCCGCGAGCGCCTGGCCGACTACAAGGCGCCCGAATCCTACACCGTCGTGCCGGATACTCTGCCACGCAATGCCAATGGCAAGATCATCAAGGCCAGGCTGCGGGATGACGCTGCCGCCTTGGGGGCTTATCGTCGCCCTGCTTGATTCAGGTCTATCGATACTGGGCGGCAAGGGGAGAGGATGAATGGCGCGTCTGCCGCAAGCGACACGGCGATACGACTTTCGCTTTTTCGATAGCGACCGCTGGCGTGATTTTCGTCCGCGTAGCGACGACGTGTTCGTCTGCACCGCCTACAAGGCCGGCACCACCTGGATGCAGATGATCTGTGCCCTTCTGATTCTGGGTACGCCGCGGCTCGATCGGCCCTTGGGGCGCATATCCCCCTGGCTCGAGCGCGATACATCGCCGATAGAGACGGTGTTGGCGACTTTGGAAGCGCAAACGCACCGCCGTTTCATCAAGACCCATACGCCGCTCGACGGTCTGCCGTTCTTTGCGGATGCCACTTACCTGTTCGTCGGCCGCGATCCGCGTGATGTGTTCCTGTCCATGCGCAACCACATTCTCAACGCCAAGCAGAAACCGAAAGGAATGGCAGGCGGGGGCGACTGGCCGGAAGTTCCCGACGACGTTTGCGCCTTTTTCCGAAAGTGGATGACCACGGGCTTCTTCCCTTGGGAAAAGGACGGCTGGCCGTCCTGGTCCATGCTGCATCACGCTTTGACCTTTTGGGAATTCCGCGACCAGCCCAATATCCATCTTTTCCACTATGCCGACATGCTTGCCGATCTTGACCGCGAGATGCGCCGTGTGGCTGCGGCCCTCGATATAGCCGTGGATGAGGCGCGCTGGCGGGAATTGGTGGAAGCGGCGTCGTTCGACAGTATGCGCGGCAATGCCGAGATGCTGGCGCCCGGCGCCGACCGCAATGCCTGGCACGACACCGCGCGCTTCTTCAACAAGGGCAGCAGCGGGCAATGGCGGGGCGTGCTGGGCGAGGAAGAGCTTGCGCTTTACGACCGGGCCATGGCGGAGCGCCTGCCGCCTGAGCTCCATCGTTGGCTGGAGCAAGGCGGTGACCTTCCTGAAGAGTAGTGCATATGCACCATGTTACAGCCTTCAAGCGCGACTATATTATGGGGACTGACAAGGGCTTGAAGACATTGATCAGCCCCCATCGACTGGTCCATGGCGATTGTTAGTGCATAACCGGCCTT
>CAZKTK010000324.1:0-4316 GCA_964555535.1 uncultured Rhodospirillaceae bacterium | reverse complement strand
CATGACAGCCTGTTCTTCCGCCACGCCGAGGGGCTGACCACGGTGCTGGTCGCCAAGGACCGGGTGCTGGCCCACAACCCCATCGGCGCGCTCAATCTGGCCGATACCTATTACGACAAGGTGTGGGGGCCGGAGCGCCCCGCCAAGCCGCCGAAACTGCCGGCCGCGGGGCGCAAGAAAGACTGATCAGCTGCAGCAGCCGGCTTCGGCCTTCGGCTCGCAGCAGGCGACCTCCGGCGCGGGCACGCCGTCGTCGCCGAAGACCTCGATCTCGCCGGTGGTGTGGAAGGTCTCCCAGGCGATGCCGCTGGGATCGGTGACCCAGGCCTTGTCCGATTTGGCATAGCAGCAGGCGGCGTCGGTCTGGTCGGCGACCGCGTTGCCGGCTTGCGTTAGGCGGCCGCGGATGTTCTCGAGGTCGTCGTTGTCGTCGACCTGGAAACCCAGGTGGTTGAGGCCGCCGCCCTGGCCCCGCGAGGAGATGGCGAAATTGACCGCGGGATCGTCGAGCATCCACTTGGCGTAGTCGTCCTTGGTGACGGCGGGGTCGCTGCCGAACAGGGTGGCGTAGAAGCGCGTCGACTCTTCGAGATCGGCGACCGAGACGTGAACATGCAGGCGTTTCATGGGGCAACAGTCTCCTTGTTTTGTGCCGCGGGCGCGGGGCGCCGGCAGCAGTTCTTCATCAGATAGCCGACCAGCGACTCCACGGCGCCGTAGTCGGCGGCATAGATCAGGGAGCGGCCGTCCTTGCGCCGCGTGATCAGATCTGCGCCGTGCAACTCCTTGAGGTGAAAGGAGAGGGTGGCGGCAGGTACTGATAGCGCTTCCGCCAAATGCCCTGGCGAGAGCCCGGCCGGCCCCGCCGCGACAAGGCGGCGGAACACGGCAAGGCGGGTTTCCTGGGCGAGGGCGGAAAGGGCTGAGACGGCGGCTTTCGATTCCATAATTCTAGAAATATAGAATTAAATGCGCCCTGTCAACCCCAGACGGACAATCCGTCGCCAACCAGCTTTATGCCCAGGGCAATCATGAAGCCGTGACAGAGGCGATAGAACATCCCGGTGCTGATATGCCGGTGCACCTTGAGGCCAAGCCAGATGGCGAAGGGCACGAGCCAGATCAGCACCAGGGAGGTGTCGAGATTCTCGCCTGAGAACTGCCCAAGCCAGGCATAGGGCAAGAGCTTCATGTAGTTGATCGCGGCGAACAGCAGAGCCGTGGTGCCGACGAAGAGCGTCTTGTCGAGGCGCTGTGGCAGCAGATAGACGCCGATGGGCGGGCTGCCCGCGTGGGCCAGGAAACTGGTGAAGCCGGACACGCTGCTCCAGAACGTGCCCTTGCCGCGATGGGCCTGCGCCGGCTCAAGGCGCACGGGTCCGATGAAATAGCGACCGCCGAACAGCACGGCGATGATGCCGACGAGCAGTGCGATGTGACGGTCTTCCAGATGGCTCACCGAGACCGCGCCGAGCGCGATACCAAGCGCCGCACCGGGGATCATGATCGCAAGATTGCGACCGTCCCAAGTGCGGCGATAGGCCCAGCAGGTCATCAGGTCCATCAGGCAAAGGATGGGCAGCAGGATGGCCGCCGCCTGAAAGACCGGCATGGTCAGCGCCAGCATCGGCACGGTCAGGCCGCCGAGGCCGGTTCCAAAGCCTGCTTTCGATATGCCCAGCAAGAGTATGGCGGGAACCGCCACCACATAGAACCAGGGGTCGGCGATGATCGGCGGCAGGCTATCCGGCATCCACCGCAGGCCGGTTCAGTCCAACCAGATCGGCGGTCTCCAGCAGGGAGCGCCAGGTGGTGTCCTCGAGCGGAATGCCGTTGGCCTCGTAGGCGTCGCGCTTCCTGCGCTCCGTCTCGCCTGGCATCATCACCGGCTCGTTCGGGTCGATCGGCTTGGCGCTTTGCGCGAAGTCCAGATAGCGCGCCACCTCCGCGGCAAAGCCGCCGCCCGCGTCGAAGGTCGGCACGTTCATGTAGATGGACAGCATGCCGTTGGACAATTGGTCGACGCCCTTTTTGCCGGCGCCGCTGGTGGACAGCGCTCCGGCCAGCAACTCGCACATGATGGCCAGGCCTGAGCCCTTATGCTCGCCCATGGCGCGGATGGCGCCACTGCCGACGCTGCTGCTGAGCGGCCGTTTCTCGGTGATCGGCCCGTATATCACGGACTGGTCGGTGGTGAAGTTGCCGTCCTTGTCGACCAGAGCGCCTTCGGGAAGCGGCTTGCCGCCGTCGACCGAGACCATGACCTTGCCTTCGGCCACGATCGAGGTGGCAAAGTCAAGAATCACCGGTTCCTCGCCCGCCACCGGTACGCCGATGGCGAAGGGGTTGGTGGACATGCGCCGCTCGGCCGCACCGAAGGGCGCCACGAGCAAGCCGATACCGGAGGTGTTGACGAAATGGATCGACACCATGCCGGCGTCGGCAGCGCGAATTGGCCAGTCGCCGACGCGACCGACGTGGCTCACATTTGTAATACCGATCACGGACACGCCATGGTTCTTGGCTTTTTCGATGCCCAGATCGACAGCCTGCTCGGCGATGGTCTGTCCAAACCCGAAATGACCATCGACGATGGCCATGGCTTCGGTTTCCGTGACCATGCTGATCTTCTGGCCCGGATGCACCTTGCCGGCGCGCATGGAGCTGACATAACGGGGCACGCGGATCACGCCATGGCTCGGGTGGCCGGCGAGATTGGCGCCAACGAGATAGCGCGCGATGCGTTCGCCTTCCTCGCGGTCGCAGCCCGCGGCGGTAAAGATATCGGCAGTAAAGCCACGCAGTTGATCGGCAGTGATGTCCATTGTCTTGACGTTCCTTATGTGTCGCGCCCGGCCAGGCGGGCTATCTCGTCGTTGTTGATGCCCACCTTGGCGGCGGTTTCGGCAAGCTGGGCCCAGGTGTTGTCGTCGAGCGGAATGCCGCCTGCCATGCGCTCGGCCTTGGTGCGCAGCTCCGGGTCGCCGGGCATGAGGATCTCGCCCCCTTCCTTGGCCTTCGGCGAGCTTTTGACCCATTCGGTCAGGCCGCTCACTTCGCCGGCAAAACCTTCGCCGGCGACCGTGTTGGGGTCGATGTAGATCGAGCACATGCCGTTTACGATCTTCTTGGCCGTGGGATTGTTGGGGTTCGAACAGCCGCTGCCGGTTATCGCGCCGGCCATGACCTCGCAGAGCACGGAAAGCACATAGCCCTTGTGGGCGCCGATGGTGAGGATGGCGCCCGGCGGATCGGCATAGAAGGCCTCCGGGTCCGTGGTCGGATTGCCCTCGCCGTCGAGAATCGCATTGTCAGGTACCGGTACGCCCTTGTTGCGGGCAACGCGGATCTTGCCTTCCGCGATGACGCAGGTGGAAAGGTCGGCAATGATCGGCTCGCCTCCGGCAACCGGGATGCCGGCGGCGATGGGATTGGCGGACAGTCGCCGCTCGATGCCGCCGAAGGGGGCAACCAATATGCCGCCGCCCGAGGTATTGACGAAGTGTAGCGACACAAGTCCTTGGGCCGCGGCACGAATGGCCCAGTCGCCGACGCGTCCCACATGCCCCGCATTGCGCAGGCCGACGAGCGAGAGACCCGACTTGCGGCATTTCTCGATGCCGTAATCCACCGCCTGCTCGCCGATGCTTTGGCCGAAGCCGAAATTGCCGTCCAGCACTGCCATGGAGTCGTTCTCGAAGACCACGGATATCTTCTGATTGGGCACCAGTTTGCCGTCCTGCACCCATTGCACATAGGCGGGCACACGGATGACGCCGTGGCTGTCATGGCCGACCAGATTGGCCTCGACAAGATGGCGCGCGATGGTGTCGGCCTCGTCGTCGCTGCTCCCCGCATGGCGGAAGATGGCCGCGGTCAGCGCCGCAAGCTTGTCGTGTTCTACGCTCATGTCAGTCTCCCCCACTATGGTTCATTCGATGCCGTCGGCGCCGGCGCCGCAGACAAGGCTGCATACACGTTTGCCGGCGATGTCGCCAATCCTGCCGTCGAGCAGGGCAGCGGTTGCAGCGGCGGCGCCAAGCTCCGCGGCAACGCCGAACTCGCGCCACAGCCAGCGTGAGGCGGCCAGCATGTCGTCATCGCTTACCAGAATGATGTCTTCGACGCAGTCTCTGACGATGTCGAGCACCATCTGATCGGTGGTCAGAGAAGCCAACACGCCAACTTGCGTATCGATGCTCTCGAGCGTGACCAATTCGCCGGCCTCGACGCTCTTCTGAATTGTCGGGGCGCCCGTGGGCTCCACGCCGATGATCCGGGTTTGCGGGCTCAGCGCCTTCACCGCGACGGCGATG
>CAZKTK010000323.1:0-4335 GCA_964555535.1 uncultured Rhodospirillaceae bacterium | reverse complement strand
ACCGGCTTGCGGGCCTTGGTGCGCCAACCGTTGGCTTTCCAATTGGCGATCCATTCCGTAATGCCGTTGCGCAGATAGGTGGAGTCCGTGTGCAGGCGCACCTGCATGGGCCGTTTGAGCGCAGCCAGGGCCTCGATGGCGGCTGTCAGCTCCATGCGATTGTTGGTGGTCTCCGGCTCGCCGCCGTAGAGCTCCTTCTCGGCCTCGCCATAGCGCAGCACGACGCCCCATCCCCCCGGCCCGGGATTGCCCGAGCAGGCGCCGTCCGTATAGATCTCGACGACGGTTTCTTCGGCCATTTCAGTCGAGCCCGTATTCGCCAGGCCCCGACACGCCGCGGTGGAAGCGCAGGATACGCAGATATTCCAGCGGGTCCTTGGGCGAGACCAGGGCGTTTTCCGGCGTGTGCAGCCAGTCGTAGAGCCGTGTCAGCAGGAAACGTGCCGCCGCCCCCCGACAGAGCAGCGGCAGGGCGGTCAGCTCGGCCGGCGAGAACGGCCGCAGCGCGCGATAGGCACGCAGCAGATGCCGTGCCTTGGTGATGTTGAAGTCGCCATCGACCTCGAAGCACCAGGCATTCAGGCAGATGGCGATATCGTAAGCGAAGAAATCGTTGCAGGCGAAATAGAAATCGATGAGCCCACTGACCTCGCCGCCCTTGAAAAAGACATTGTCGGGAAAGAGGTCGGCGTGGATCACGCCCTGCGGCAGGCCGTCGGGCCAATCCGCTTCCAAAGCGGCGATTTCGCCATCGAGCTCGTCGCCGAGCCCCGGCGCCACCTCATCCGCGCGTGGGCGCGAGCGCTCGAACAGCGGCCTGAAGCCGGTGATGGAAAGATCGTTGGCGCGGCTTCCCGCATAGTCCTGCCCGGCCATGTGAAAGCGCGCCAGCTCCTGGCCGAGGGATTGGCAATGCTCCGGCCAGATGCGCCGCGGCCAGATCCCGTCGAGAAAGCTGACGATCACCGCCGGGCGCCCGACGAGTTCGCGCAGCGTGGTTCCGTCGCGCGTCGCAAGCGGGGTCGGACAGGCGATGCCGCGGGCCGAGAGATGGCGCATCAGACCGAGGAAAAACGGCAGATCGTCCCGTGCCACGCGCTTTTCGTAAAGCGTCAGGATGTAGCGGCCCCGCTCGGTGATCAGCAGGTAGTTCGAGTTCTCGACGCCCTCGGCGATGCCGATCACGGATACCAGCCCGCCGATGTCGTAATCGGCGAGAAAGGCGCGCAGTTCGGCGTCGGCTATGTCGGTGTAGACGGCCACCCCCGCCTTGTACGCCAAAAAGCCCGATCTGGGGAGGTGTCTGTGCTTGCCTGCTGCCGGGCCTGTGCGATACTCGGGCCGAATTCGCCAGAGGGAAACGAGTCATGACCAAGCCGCGCATCGCGCAACGGGGCCCCTACGAGGTCGTGGTGAAAATGGGCAAGTCCTATGCCTGGTGCGCCTGCGGCCGCAGCGCCAAGCAGCCGTTTTGCGACGGCACGCACAAGGAGACCGACATCAAGCCGATCGTCTGGAAGGCGGTCAAGGACGAGACCATGTGGTTGTGCGGCTGCAAGCACACGGGAATGGCGCCGGAATGCGACGGCAGCCACGAGACGGTATGAGCATGCCTGTGCGCCTGATTTTTTCTCTCCTGCTGTTGCCGCTGCTTGCGGCCTGCAATCCGATGGCGATGTTCTCCGGCGAGTCGGTGCAGCTGCCCTGCCCGCAGGTGCGCGTGCTTGCCGAGGGCGAGCGCTATGCCCGTTTCCGCGATGGCGAGGTCGATCCCAACGGTCTTGAGATCGAGGCCAATTTTCTCTCTCTCGAAGTGACGTGCGATTATGACGACGATGACGATCCGGCGAGCCGCATGGTGCTCGATCTGGATTTGGTGGTCGGTGTCGAGCGCGGTCCCGCCGCCCTCGCGACGGGCGACCAGGTGCCCTATTTCGTGGCCCTGATCGGGCCCGACCGTCAGGTGGTCGAACGCACCCGCTTCGATGTCACGGTGCCGGCGCCGGTGGCCGGCCAGTTGTTCGCCCTGGCGGAGCCGGAGGAGATTCGCCTGGTCTTCCCCGCCGGGTCAGGGACCGCACCCTGGCAATACGAAGTGGTGGTGAGTTTCCAGCTCGATCGCAAGCAATTGGAGTTCCAGCGGCGAAATCGCAATTGAGCGACGCTTGACGTTGTCGGCCAAGGCCGTACACTTCGCACATCCCTTGCGGGAGAGACCGGCCCCGCGCCGGCGCCGAAGGAGCAACCGCCCCGGAATCTCTCAGGCAAACGGACCGCAAGGGACGCACGACCTCTGGAAAGCAGGCGACGGCGCTATCGGCATCGCCGCCTCACCGAAGGTGTAAGCCCCGCGCGGGCGAAGCTCTCAGGTTCCGAGACAGAGGGGGCACGGGTCACGGCATGCCGTGGCACCCCCTGGCTCGGAGGCAAGAATGAGCGACGGCGGTCACGCTCCCGATACGGAATTGCGGCGCACACCCCTATACGAACTGCACCGCTCGCTCGGCGCGCGCATGGTCGGCTTCGCCGGCTGGGACATGCCCGTGCAATACAGTGCCGGCATCCTGGCCGAGCACGCCCAGGTGCGCGAAAGTGCCGGCCTGTTCGATGTCTCCCATATGGGTCAGGCCTGGCTCGCCGCCGACGGCGATGTGGCGGAGGTGCTGGAAACCGTGGTGCCGGGCGATATTCGCGGCCTTGCGCCCGGGCGCATGCGCTACACCCTTTTGCTCGACGAGGACGGCGGCATCATCGACGATCTGATGGTGGTGCGCCCGCCCGAGGGCGCGCGTCTGCTGCTTATCGTGAATGCAGCCAATGCAGCGACGGATTATGCCCATATCCGCGACCGCCTGGGCAATAGGGCGAAATTGGAGCCCGCCGAGGGCATGGGCCTGCTGGCGCTGCAAGGACCCGGCGCCGCGGCCGCCTTGGCGCGGCTTTGTCCGGCCGCCGCCGACCTCGCTTTCCTGGCCAATGCGCGGCTTGCCGTCGATGGCGTGTCCTGTGTGATTTGCCGCTCGGGCTACACGGGAGAAGACGGTTTCGAGATTTCCGTTCCCGGCAATCGTGCCCGGGCGCTGGCCGAGAGCCTGCTGGCCTTGTCGGGCGTGGCGCCGGCGGGGCTTGGCGCGCGCGATTCCCTGCGCCTCGAAGCCGGCCTCTGCCTGCATGGTCATGATATCGACCGTAGCACCAATCCCGTCGAAGCGGGCCTGGCCTGGGCCATCGCCAAACGCCGCCGCGCCGACGGCGGCTTTCTGGGCGCTTCCGCCGTGCAGGCCGCCCTTGCCGCCGGGCCCAAGCGCCGCCGCGTCGGCCTCATGCCCGAGGGCCGGCGGCCCGTGCGCGAAGGCGCCACTATCCTCGACCGGTTCAGCATGTCCGTCGGCACCGTTACCAGCGGTGGCTTCTCGCCGACCCTGACGGCGCCCGTGGCGATGGGATACGTCGCCGCCGAACATGCCGAGCCCGGAACCACGCTGCACATCGACGTACGCGGGAAGACAATCGCGGCAGCGGTCGCGCCGTTGCCATTCGTACGCCATCGCTATCACCGAACCTGACCTTACGGAGACCGGACCCATGGCCGAGCGTAAATTTACGGACGAACACGAGTGGATCGAGATGGATGGCGATGTCGCCACCGTCGGCATTTCCGATTACGCCCAGGAGCAGCTTGGCGACATCGTCTTCGTCGAGTTGCCCGAGACCGGCAAGAGCTTTGCCCAGGGAGACGAGGCGGCAGTCATCGAATCCGTGAAAGCCGCGAGCGAGCTCTATGCGCCGATCGATGGCGAAGTGGTGGCGGTCAACGAGACCCTCAGCGAGGCGCCCGAGACCATCAACAAGGACGCTTTCGGCGCCGGCTGGTTCATCCGCCTGCGCGTAACCGATCCCAGTCAGCTAGACGGCTTGATGGATGCCGACGCCTACAAGACTTTCACCGACGGGCTTGGCTGAACATGCGTTTCCTGCCGCTGACCGATGCCGATCGTGCGGCGATGCTGGAGGCGATCGGCGTTTCCGGCATCGACGCGCTCTATCGCGATGTGCCGGATGCCGTGCGCCGGAGCGGGCTTGACGAATTGCCGCCGCCGGCCGGCGAGCTTGAGGTGAGCCGGGCCATCGGCGCGCTTGCGGCGCAGAATCTGGGGACTGGTGCGGCACCCGCCTTTCTCGGCGCAGGCGCCTATCGCCACCACGTGCCGGCGGCGGTCGACGCGCTGATTCAGCGCGGCGAGTTCCTCACCGCCTACACGCCCTATCAGCCTGAGATAAGCCAGGGCACCTTGCAGGCGATGTTCGAGTTCCAGACCCAGGTGGCGCTGATCA
>CAZKTK010000322.1:0-4355 GCA_964555535.1 uncultured Rhodospirillaceae bacterium | reverse complement strand
CTCGGCCGGCACGACCTGGTTGAAGAAGCCCCAGGCGGCGCCTTCTTCCGCCGACATCGAGCGGCCGGTATAGAGCAGCTCGGCAGTCCGCGTCTGGCCGATGATACGCGGCAGAATCGCACAGGCCCCCATGTCGCAACCCGCCAGGCCGACGCGGGTGAACAGAAACGCGGTCTTGGCCTCGGGTGTTGCAATGCGCAGGTCTGCTGCCATGGCAAGGATCGCCCCGGCGCCGGCGCAAACGCCGTCGACGGCCGCGATCACCGGCTTGCCGCAATTCACCATGGCCTTGACCACATCGCCGGTCATGCGGGTGAATCTCAGCAGCTCCGTCATGCCCATGGCGACCAGCGGGCCGATGATCTCGTGCACGTCGCCGCCGGAGCTGAAATTGCCGCCGTTCGAGGCGAAGACGACCGCGTCCACGTCATCGGCATAATGCAGCTCCCGTAACCAGTCTCGCAGCTCCGCATAGCTGTCGAAGGTCAAAGGATTCTTTCGCTCCGCGCGATCGAGCGACAGACGGGCGATCCCGTCCTCGATGCGGCAGCGGAAGTGCTGTGTTTCGTCAATCATGAGATATCTCATTGTTATCCGTAACCAGGGCGGAACCCAGACGTTCCGATGTCAGCGCAATATCCTCGCTGCCGAGCCCGCCGAGCAGATCGTTCACCCAGGCCTCATGCGCCACTGCCTGCCGTTCGAACTCCCGGATTCCCTTCTTGGTCAGCCTGACGCGGGCGGCGCGCCTGTCCCCCGGCACGGCCTCGCGCAGCGCCATGCCGTCCTCGCTCAGCCGGTCTATGATGCCGGTGACATTGCCGTTTGAGACCACGAGCATGCGCGACAGCTCGCTCATCTTCATGCCGCCAAGATTGCGGTACAGCGCCGCCATCACGTCGAAGCGCGGCAGGGTGGTCTCGAATTCGCTGCGCAGGCGCGCGCGCAGCTCGGCCTCCATCATGCGATGGGTCTTGAGAATGCGCAGCCAGAGGCGCAGGCGCTCCTTCGAGACGGCGCTCATATTTCGCCTCCGGACAGGGCCAGCGCGTGCCCGTTTATCGACGCCGCAGCGTCCGTGCAGAGCCAGAGCGCCGTCTGTGCGACCTCGCTTGCCTCGACGAAGCGCTGCTGTGGATTGCCGGCGCGCAGGGACTTGGCCGCCTTCTCCGGCGTCATGCCGGTTTTCTCGACGATTGCCGTTATCGAGCGCTCGAGTAGCGGCGTCTCGATGAAGCCGGGGCATATCGCGTTCACCGTGATTCCCGTCGGCCCGAGCTCCTGCGCCAGGGCGCGGGTCAAGCCGACCACGCCATGCTTCGCCGCACAATAGTGGCTGACGTAAGGGTAGCCTTTGAGCCCCGCTGTCGAGGCTATGGCGATAAGGCGGCCCGCCCCGGTGGCCTTCATGTCAGCGAGACAGGCTTGCCACAGGTTGAAGACGCCCGTCAGGTTCACCGCTAACGAGGCGGCAAAATCCTCCGCCGCGATGCGCTCGAACGGCGCGCTCGGCGCCTGTCCGGCATTGGCGAGCGCCACAGAGATCGGGCCATGCGTCTCGCGTGCCTCGGCAACGGCTCGCTCGACTGCGTCCCGGTTGGTCACGTCGGCAACGAGAGCCAGCGCGCCCGTCTCTTCGGCGATCGCATTGAGCGGCTCGCGCCGGCGCCCGAGGATGCTGACCTTGGCCCCGACGGCGGCGAATGTGCGCGCGAGCTCGGCGCCGACGCCGCTGCCGCCGCCCGTGACGATGGCATGCCGGTCGGCGACGCTCATGCCCGCACTGTCTCCGTCGCCCGATCGGCCAAACGCCAGGCCTGGTCGCGACCGGCCAGATAGGGCAGCGGCCAGTCCGCCACCCGGTCGCCGATCTCCATGCCGGCATGCAGTGTCCAATAGGGATCGGCCAGGTGGGGGCGCGCCAGGCAAACCAGATCGGCACGGCCCGCCATGAGGATAGAGTTGACGTGATCGGGCTCATAAATGTTGCCGACTGCCATGGTTGCTATGCCGGCCTCGTTGCGGATGCGATCGGAGAAGGGGGTCTGAAACATGCGGCCGTAGACCGGCTTGGCATCTTGCGAGGTCTGCCCGGCCGAAACGTCGATGATGTCCGCACCGACCGTAGCGAAGGCGCTGGCGATACGGACCGCCTCGTGAGGTGTAACGCCGTCGACGCCGACCCAGTCGTTGGCGGAGATGCGCACCGACATGGGTTTGTCCTTCGGCCAGACGGCGCGCATGGCAGCAAATACCTCAAGGGGATAGCGCAGCCGGTTTTCGAGGCTGCCGCCATAAATGTCCTCGCGCGCGTTGGAGAGCGGCGAGATAAAGGACGAGATCAGATAGCCGTGCGCGGCATGCAGCTCGATCATGTCGAAGCCCGCGCGCCCGGCCATCTCGGCGGCGGCAACGAACTGGTCGCGCACCAGATCCATGTCCGCCCGGGTCATCTCCCGCGGCAGCGAATTCTCATCCGACCAGGGGATCGCCGAGGCCGACATGACCTCCCAGTTGCCGTCCGCCAAGGGCGCGTCCATGGTTTCCCAACCGAGCTGCGTCGAGCCCTTGCGTCCCGAATGGCCGATCTGGCAGCAAATCTTCGCCTCCGTCTCGGCATGCACAAATTCCGTCAGACGACGCCAGGCCGCTTCGTGCTCGGGCGCATAAAGCCCCGGGCAGCCCAGCGTGATGCGGCCTTCCGCCGATACGCAGGTCATCTCCGTATAGACAAGGCCCGCGCCGCCCTTGGCGCGCTCGCCGTAATGCACGAAGTGCCAGTCCGTCGGCGCCCCTTCGACGGCCTTGTACTGGGCCATGGGCGAGACCACGACACGGTTCTTCAGCGCCATGTCGCGCAAACGGTATGGCGCGAACATGGGCGCGCGCAGCGGCTGCTCCTGGCCACCGGCGCGATGCTGGAACCATCGCTCCGCATCGCAAAGCCATTCGGGATCGCGCAAACGCAGGTTTTCGTGGCTGATGCGCTGCGAACGGGTCAGAAGCGAATAGTTGAACTGAACCGGATCCAGATGCAGATAGCGCTGCACGTCCTCGAACCATTCGAGCGAATTGCGCGCCGCAGACTGCAGGCGCAGCACCTCCAGGCGGCGCTCAGACTGATAGAGATCGAAGGCCTCGCTCAGGGTCGGTTTCGTCGTCACGTATTCCGCCAGGGCGATGGCGCTCTCCATGGCAAGCTTGCTGCCGGAGCCGATGGAGAAATGCGCCGTGGCCGAGGCATCACCCATGAGCACGATGTTCTGGTGATGCCAGGTCTCGCAAAGCACCCGCGGGAAGTTGAGCCAGGCCGAGCCGCGGATATGCTTCGCGTTGGTCATCAACGGATGGCCGTCGAGATCGTCCTTGAAAATCTCCTGACAGGCCGCGACGCTATCCTCCTGGCTCATCTCGCCGAAGCCGTAGGCGTTCCAGGTTGCTTCGTCCGTTTCGACGATGAAGGTCGCGGTATCCGAATCGAACTGATAGGCGTGCGCCCAGACCCAGCCTTTGTCGGTCTCGCGGAAGATGAAGGTGAAGGCGTCGTTGAAATGTTGCGTCGTGCCCAGCCAGACGAATTTGCAGGCACGCACGTCGATGTCGGGCTTGAAGTGCTCGGCGAACTCGTCCCGGGTGCGCGAGTTCAGCCCATCCGAGGCCACGACCAGATCGTTGTGCCCGGCATGCTCGGCGGCGGATTCGATCTCGGTCTCGAACTCGAGGTTCACGCCGAGCTCGCGTGCGCGCTCCTGCAGCAGCAGCAGCAGTCTCTTGCGGCCGATGCCGCAGAAACCGTGCCCTGTCGAGACGATTCTTTCGCCGCGGTAATGGACCGCGATGTCGTCCCAATAGGCGAAGTAGCTGCGGATGACGGCGGCACTGACGGGATCGTTCTCGGTCAGATTGTCGAGCGTCTCCTGCGACAGCACCACACCCCAGCCGAAGGTGTCATCGGGCTTGTTGCGCTCGAATACTGTGATGTCTGCGTCCGGCTGCCGGAGCTTCAGGGATATCGCGAAATACAACCCGGCAGGCCCGCCGCCGAGACAGGCAACACGCATGGTCGGCTCCTCATTGCGCATTTCTGTCGCGCCAATAAGGTTAAGCTATGACTCAAATTATTTCAAACTTAAAAGTTTAAATTTAAAATTTTCTGATTGGTAACATTAGCCATGATCGGCGATCTTGCTTCAGGCATATTGAGCAAAACCGACCATCGTGAATTCGCTTGCCCGCTGCAGCAGCGCCAACCTTCCGACGATGCGCTATGCAGAACCAGGACTCACCTTATGAACGAAGGAGGCCTCGAGGAAACCAAGGAGATGTGGTTCTTCCCGGATCTCGTGATCCGGCAC
>CAZKTK010000321.1:0-4360 GCA_964555535.1 uncultured Rhodospirillaceae bacterium | reverse complement strand
CCGGCGGTCTACGACATGCTCTGCCGGGCGGATTCGGTCGGCGTCTTCCAGGTCGAGAGCCGGGCCCAGATGTCGATGCTGCCACGGCTCAGGCCGCGCAAGTTCTACGACCTGGTGATCGAGGTGGCGATCGTCCGCCCCGGCCCCATCCAGGGCGACATGGTGCATCCCTATCTGCGGCGGCGCAACGGCGAGGAAGAGATGGCCTTCCCCTCGCCCGAGCTGGCCGACGTACTCGGCAAGACCCTCGGCGTGCCGCTGTTCCAGGAGCAGGCCATGCGCATCGCCGTGGTCGCCGCCGACTTCACCCCGGACGAGGCCGACATGCTGCGACGCGCCATGGCAACCTTTCGCCGGACAGGCCTGGTGCACGAATTCCACGAGAAGCTGGTCGGCGGCATGGTCGCCAATGGCTATCCGCGAGATTTTGCCGAGCGTTGCTTCAAGCAGATCGAGGGTTTTGGCGAATACGGCTTTCCGGAATCCCACGCTGCCAGCTTCGCGCTGCTGGTCTATATCTCGGCCTGGCTCAAGCACCACTATCCCGCCTCTTTCGCCGCCGCCATTCTCAACAGCCAGCCCATGGGCTTCTACGCCCCGGCGCAGCTGGTGCGCGATGCCCGCGAGCACGGCGTGACCGTGCGCCCGCCCGACATCAACGCCAGCGACTGGGACTGCACGCTGGAACCGGAGACCGCCAATGCCGACGGCGTCGCTTTGCGTCTGGGCTTAAGCCGCATCAAGGGCCTGTCGGAAGACGACGGCACCCGCCTGGCAGCCCTGCGCGGCGAGGGCTATGGCAGCATTCGTGAGCTGTGGCGGCGTTCGGGCCTGCCGGCGGCCGTGCTCACCCGCCTCGCCGAGGCCGATGCCTTCGGCTCGCTCGGCCTCACACGGCGTCAGGCACTTTGGGCCATCAAAGGACTGGGCCCGCCGCCGCTGCCGCTTTTCGCCGCCGCGGAAGCACGTCACGGTGATGGCGTTGCGGGCGTGGGGCCCGAGATCGCCTTGCCCGCCGCTGGCCTCGGCGAGGAGGTTAGCGACGATTACCGCTTTCTCAGGCTATCGCTCAAGGCGCATCCCCTGGCGCTCTTGCGCGAAACGCTGAGCACACAAGGCATCGTCCCATCCGAGCGCCTGGCCAAACTGGCCAACGGCAAGCGCGTCACGGTCGCCGGCCTGGTCCTGGTGCGCCAGCGCCCCGGCACCGCCAAGGGCGTGATCTTCGCCACCCTGGAGGACGAGACCGGTGTCGCCAACATCATCGTCTGGCCACCGGTCTTCGAGCGCCACCGCCGCACCGTGCTCGGCTCGCGCCTGCTCAGCGTCGAAGGCACCCTGCAGCGCGAGGGCCTGGTCATCCACATCATCGCCAAGCACGTCACCGACCTCTCGTCGATGCTCGACAACCTCGACAGCAGCACGCCGCTGTCCATCGCGTCACGCGACTTCCACTAAACCCTGCGCCTGAACAGCCCGATCAACACCATCCCCGCAACAAAGCCGCCGATATGGGCGAAGACGGCGACACCGCTCGCCTCGGCGGTTTCCGTCACGGCGCTGAACAATTGCAGGACGATCCAGAATCCGAGCACGATCACGGCCGGCAGGCGCACCGTCTGAATTAGGAAACCCAGGAAGATCAGCACCAGCACCCGTGAGCGCGGGTGCAGCACCAGATAGGCGCCAAGCACGCCGGATATGGCGCCGCTCGCACCGATGGTAGGGCTCTCGGAGCCCGGCTCGGCCAAGCCATGCGCCAACGCCCCCATGGTGCCGCAAAGCAGATAGAAGACGATAAAGCGGCCATGGCCCATGGCGTCTTCGACATTGTTCCCGAACAGCCACAGGTACAGCATGTTGCCGAGCAGATGCAGCCAGCCGCCATGCAGGAACATGGACGAGACCACGGTCGCCCAGGCCGGCAGAGCACCGAGTGCGGGGGGCAGTTCGGCATCCCCGAGCAGCACGGCCGGGATGACGCCGTAGCGATAGATGAGCTCCATGGCTGCGCGCGGCTCGGCCGCAAGCTGGAAAAGAAAGACCGCACTGCAGGCGGCAATCAGCGCAATGGTGACGACAGGGGTGAACTCGTCGGATTGTCGTCGTGAAGCGGGATCACGGCCTTATCTTTGAAAATTGGCGAGCCGGTACAAGCCGGCCAACCCGACGCCTGCGAGGAAGCCGCCGATATGGGCGAAGACGGCAACGCCGCCCCCCTTCAGCGGCACCGAAGCCGCCTCGATCAATTGCAGGACAATCCAGAAACAGATCACCACGAATGCCGACAGCTGAACCGTCTTGAACATGATGCCGAGATACAGAAGAAGGCGCACCCTGGCATGGGGATGGAGCACGAGATAGGCGCCGAGAACGCCCGATATGGCGCCGCTGGCACCGATCATGGGCAAGGTCGACAAAGGCTCGGCTATGGCATGGCCCAGACTGCCGAAGATGCCGCAGAGCATATAGAATACGAAGAAGCCCACATGGCCCAAGGCATCTTCGATCGTGCTGCCGAACAGCCAGAGATAGAGCATGTTTCCGACCAGATGCAGCCAGCCGCCGTGCAGAAACAAAGCGCTGATCAAGGTCAGCAGGGACAGGCCGTCATAGGCGACGGTTGCCGGCACGAAGCCATAGCGATTGATCATCGCCATGGCGTTGCCTGACTCGAAGCCGTCTTGGATCAGGAAGACAATGCCGCAGGTCGTGATAAGCGCCACGGTGACGAGGGGAAGTCGCCGTGTTTCTACATCGTCGCCGACCGGGATTACGGCCAAAACACACTCTTCAAAGCCGCGCCGGCACGATCGATACCGCGGCGCGATTCGTCGAGCAACGCAGGCGTCTGAAAGATCGCATGGCACATGCCGGGCATGGGCACATGTTCTACAGCCACACCGGCCTCGGCCAGTCGTGCGGCATAGGCCTCGCCCTCGCTATAGAGGGGGTCGATGGGCGCGGCGAGAATCATCGTCGGCGGCAAGCCCGAGAGATCCGGCGCTTGCATCGGCGCGCAACGCCAGTCCTTGCGCATCGCCGCATCCGGCACATAGGCCTTCCAGAAATAGTCCATGCGCTCCGCCGTCAGCATCGGGCCGTCGGCAAACTCATGATAGGACGGCGTATCGAGATTGCTGTCCGTGATGGGATAAATGAGCAGCTGAAAGGCAAGCGCGGGGCCACTCTCGGCCTTTGCCGTCAGGGCACTGGCGGCAGCCAGATTGCCGCCGGCACTGTCGCCGGCAACCGCCAGGCGCGAGCCATCACCGCCATAGCGCCCGGCGTTCTCCGCCACCCAGCAGAGCGCCGCATAACAGTCGTCCACCGCCGCCGGGAACACGTTTTCCGGCGCCAGGCGGTACTCGACGGAAATGCTCATGCAACCGGCCGCATTGGTCAGCGCCCGCACGCCCTTGTCGTGGCTGTCCCGGTCGCCGAGCACCCAGCCACCGCCGTGGAAATAGACCACCACGGGCAGATCCTCGCCAGCCACCGCATATAGGCGGGCCGGCAAGGCGCCGGCGGGGCCCGGAATCTCGAAATTGAGCACCCGGTCGACCGGCTCTTCCGGGCCGTAATAGCGTCGTGCCCTGTCGACCGTGATACGGCGGGCCTCGTCCAACGGCACGGTGGTCTGGTCCGGATAGCCGGCCCCTTCGAGTGTGGCCAGCAGCTCGACCAATTGCGGATGCAGGCTCAACGTTTCCTCCCCTGTTCGCATTTGCGAAAAGGCTATAGACTCCGCCGCCGCCGCGCCAGAGAAAGAGGAATTAGATGACCGCTGGCAAGACCACTGCCGATTGGCAGGCCGCCGCCGAGCGCGAGCTCAAGGGGCGTGCGCTTGACGACCTGACCTGGGCAACGCCCGAAGGCATCGACGTCAAGCCGCTCTATACGGCTGACGATCTCGACGGCCTTGCGCATCTCGACACCATGCCCGGGGCCGCGCCCTTTGTGCGCGGGCCGCGCGCCACCATGTATGCGGGCCGGCCCTGGACGGTGCGGCAATATGCCGGCTTCTCCACGGCGGAGGAGTCCAACGCCTTCTACCGCAAGAACCTGGCCGGCGGGCAGAAGGGCCTGTCCGTGGCCTTCGATCTGCCGACCCATCGCGGCTACGACTCGGACCATCCGCGGGTGGCCGGCGATGTGGGCAAGGCGGGCGTTGCCATCGATTCCGTCGAGGACATGAAGATCCTCTTCGACGGCATTCCGCTCGACGAGATGAGCGTGTCCATGACCATGAACGGCGCCGTGCTGCCGGTGATGGCGGGCTATATCGTGGCGGCCGAAGAACAGGGCGTAGCGCCTGAGGCGCTGTCGGGGACCATCCAGAACGACATTCTGAAAGAGT
>CAZKTK010000320.1:0-4364 GCA_964555535.1 uncultured Rhodospirillaceae bacterium | reverse complement strand
CCTCGGACTACGACCGCGAGAAGCTGCAGGAGCGCCTGGCCAAGCTGGCCGGCGGTGTTGCCGTCATCCATGTCGGCGGCGCCACCGAGATTGCGGTGAAGGAGAAGAAGGATCGCGTCGAGGATGCGCTCCATTCGACCCGCGCTGCGGTCGAGGAAGGCATTGTCGTCGGTGGCGGATCCGCCCTGCTCAACGCCTCCAAGGTTCTCGACAAGGTCAAGCCCGAGAACCACGACCAGCAGGTCGGCGTCGACATCGTGCGCAAGTCCCTGCAGCAGCCGGTGCGGCAGATCGCCGAGAATTCCGGCGTCGACGGCTCGGTGGTCGTCGGCAAGCTGCTGGAAGGCAAGAAGGCCACGCAGGGCTTCGATGCCCAGAACGAGGCCTATGTCGACATGTTCAGTGCCGGCATCGTCGATCCCGCCAAGGTCGTGCGCGCTGCGTTGCAGGACGCCGCCTCGGTGGCCGGTCTTCTCATCACCACCGAAGCCTTGGTGGCCGAGAAGCCCGAGCCCAAGGGCGCCGGCGGCGACGCCCCGGCCATGCCCGACATGGGTGGCATGGGCGGTATGGGCGGCATGGGCTTCTAAGGAAGTCCCTCGACCGAAGACCCAAGACCAGGCGGGTCGCGCATCACGCGCGGCCCGCCTTTCTTTTTCTGCCAATGCCGGTCCATCATGCCGCCACCCATTCTCACCCTCCGCGACATTTCGCTGCGTTTCGGCGCCAAGCCGCTGCTCGATGGCGTATCTCTGTCGATCGGCGCGCGCGAGCGGCTTTGCCTGGTGGGGCGCAATGGCTGTGGCAAATCGACCCTGTTGCGGCTCATAGCAGGTCAGATCGAGGCGGATGCGGGCGAGCTCTGGGCGCAGCCCGGCCTGACGGTCGGGGCTTTGGCACAGGCGGTGAATGCCGGCGAGTCCGAGACGGTTGCCGGCTTCGTCGCGGCCGACGGCAGTGCGCCGGCCCATGCGGTGGATGCGGCGCTCGAGCCCATGGGACTCGATGCGGACCGCCTGGTGGCATCGCTGTCCGGTGGCGAGGCCCGGCGCGCGGCGCTGGCGCGCGCGCTGGTCGGCGAGCCGGGACTCTTGCTGCTCGACGAGCCGACCAATCATCTCGACCTGCCCGCCATCGAATGGCTCGAGGCACGGCTGACCGGCTATCCCGGTGCCGTGGTCCTGATCAGCCATGACCGCGCGTTGCTCAGCGATGTGGGAACGCGCACCGCCTGGCTCGATCGCGGCACCTTGCGCACCGCCGAGCATGGCTTCGACAAGTTCGAGGATTGGCGCGACAAGACCTTCGAGGAAGAAGAGCAGGCCCTGGCGCGCCTCGGCAAGAAGCTCGATGCGGAGCACGAATGGCTGCGCAAGGGCGTGACGGCGCGGCGCACACGCAATCAGGGGCGCTTGCGCAAGCTCCACGCCATGCGCGACGAACGTCGCCGGCGCATCGCGCATCTGCCGCGCGGCACGGCGCCGTTGACGCTGGCCGCGGCCGAGCCCGGCGCCAAGATCGTTGTCGAGGCGGAAGACCTCGCCAAGCGTTTCGGCTCCCGCCAGATCATCGCCGGCGCTTCCCTGCGCATAGCGCGCGGAGACCGCGTGGCTATCACCGGCGGCAACGGAGCCGGCAAGACGACTTTGCTTAGCCTGCTTACCGGCTCGCTCGCACCCGACAGCGGCAGCGTCAAGCTCGGCGAGGGCATCGCCCCGCTGGTGTTCTCGCAAGACCGGGACGCTCTCGATCCCGAGGCCACGCTTTGGCAAACCCTGTGCCCGCAAGGCGGCGACAGCGTCTGGAGCCAAGGCCGCCGCCAGCATGTCGTGGGTTTCCTGCGTGACTTCCTGTTCGACCCCGGCCAGGCGCGCAGTCCCGTCGGCAGCCTCTCAGGCGGCGAGCAGGCGCGGCTGCTGCTGGCGCTGCTGTTCACCAAGCCGAGCCAGTTTCTGGTGCTGGACGAGCCCACCAACGACCTCGATATGGAGACGCTCGATCTGCTGCAGAACCTGCTCGGCGCTTACGACGGTACCGTGCTGATGGTGAGCCATGACCGCGCCTTTATCGACCGTCTTGCCACCCACACCCTGTGGCTCCCCGGCGACGGCCGGGTCGAGGCCTTTGTCGGCGGTCATGCCGACATGCTGCGCCAACGCGGCGATGTGGCCGCCAAACCCGAAGCCAAGCGGGCGGCGGCGCCAAAGCGAACCACGGCGCGGCAACGCCTCGGCTACAAGGAGCAACGCGAGCTTGACGCGCTGCCCGACCGCATCGGCGAGATCGAAGCGGAGATCGCCCAGGTCGAGGATCTGCTTGCCGATCCGGACCTTTACGCCCGCGATGCCGCCGCTTTCGAAGCCGCCGGCGGGCGCCTGGCAGATTTGCGGCAAGCCCTGGAAGCCGCCGAGAGCCGCTGGCTCGAACTCTCGGAGAAGGACGAAGTCTTGCGCGCGGGTTCCTAAACTGCCAACTAAGACGTGCGTCAGACGGCCGGATGGCCGCTGCCTGCGTAAGCGGGGAGAGGAAAGTCCGGGCTCCACGGAGACACGGTGCCGGGTAACACCCGGCGGGGGCGACCCCAGGGACAGTGCAACAGAAAGCAAACCGCCCGCGCGCTTCGGCCCGCAGGCAAGGGTGAAAGGGTGCGGTAAGAGCGCACCGCGCCGCCGGCAACGGCGGTGGCACGGTAAACCCCACCGGGAGCAAGACCAAATAGGGACGGCGCCGGGGCTGCTTCGGCAGGCTCGAGGCCCGGTTTCCGGGGCCGCCGTCCGGGTAGGTTGCACGAGGCGTCCGGCAACGGCCGCCCTAGAGGAATGGCCATCGCCCGCAAGGGTACAGAACCCGGCTTACAGGCCGTCTGACGCGCTTTACCCGGTTGCCAAGGCAGCCATGATGGAACAGCATTGTCGCGGAGAGGAATGAACTATGGCAGTGGCGAAACGACAAGCGGACAGGTCGGTGCGTGCCCAGGTGTCGGCGGAGGAATGGCAGCTGCGGGTCGAGATCGCCGCGTGTTATCGCTTGATCGCCTTGCAGGGCTGGGACGATCTCGTCTTCACCCACATATCCGGGCGCGTGCCCGGCGGCGAGGGGCATTTTCTCATCAACCCCTTCGGCATGCTGTTCGAGGAGATCACCGCCTCCAGCCTGGTCAAGATCGACAAGCACGGCGAGAAGGTGCTGGAGTCGGAATACGACGCCAACGGGCCCGGTTTCGTCATCCACGGCGCGGTGCTGGGCGCACGCGAGGACATCAACTGCGTCATCCACCTGCACACGGACCACGGCCAGGCGGTGTCCGCCCAGAAGGCCGGGCTGCTGCCGTTGACCCAGACCGCCATGTTTCTCGACGGCGATATCGGCTACCACGACTTCGAGGGCTCGGCGACCGATATGGACGAGCGTGAGCGCCTCGTCGCCGATCTCGGCAACCGGCATTGCATGATCCTGCGCAATCACGGCACCCTTGCTGCGGGTGCCACCCCGGCCCAGGCCTATACGCGGATCTATCAGCTCGAAAAGGCGTGTACCGTACAGGTCATGGCGCAAGCAGGCGGCGAACTGGTCATGCCGACAGCCGAGGCAATCGCGCGAACGGCGGAGCTCTCCCAGAGCGGGCTCGCCAAGGGCGCGGCGGAAAAGCTCGTCTGGCCGGGCCTGATCCGGCGCCTCGAGCGCGTCGATCCCGGCTACAAAGATTAGGTCAACGCACTTGACTTATTGGCCGGCAAAGGCCATGTGTGCGTCATAGATTGTCTCGCGATTGCGCGAAGCGCCATGTTCGGCGCCACTTCCCGGGAACAATTTCATAGAAATACGACCCCGGCCGGCCGCGCCCGGAACGGGGCATAAGGACAGCTTTACTTGACAGACAGTCAGTTCTCAGCGCTTGGCTTGGCCGAGCCGCTGCAACGGGCGCTCGCCGCCCGCGACCACCACACCCCAACCCCCATTCAGGCCAAGGCCATACCGGCTCTTCTCGAAGGCAGGGACATTCTGGGTATTGCCCAGACCGGCACGGGCAAGACCGGCGCTTTCGCCCTTCCCATTCTCGACAGGCTTTCGCGCCAAGGAAAGAACGGCAGACGACGCGACCCCCGCGCCCTGGTATTGGCGCCGACCCGCGAATTGGCGATTCAGATCGGCGATGAGTTTCGCGCCTATGGCAAGCATCTGAAGCTGCGCCATACGGTCATCTTCGGCGGCGTCAGCCAGCGGCCGCAAGTCAGTGCGCTCAACCGAGGCGTCGATATCCTTGTCGCAACCCCTGGCCGCCTGCTCGACCTCATGGGCCAGGGCATGGTCCGGCTCGACCAGGTTGCCCATATCGTGCTCGACGAGGCCGACCGCATGCTCGA
>CAZKTK010000319.1:0-4367 GCA_964555535.1 uncultured Rhodospirillaceae bacterium | reverse complement strand
CGCTTGCGGTAGTCCGCATCGATATCGGTGAAGGCGACCTTTCCGTCGGGCGCGACAACGAAGGTCGCCGGGATCGGCAGGCGCCAATCGTCCGCCGCGTTGCGTTCCGGCAATGTATTTCCCATGCTGGTATAGATCTCACGCAGGTTGTGGGGCAGGGCGAAGGCGATGCCGTATGCCTCGGCAGTGACGCAGCCGACATCGCTTAGCACATCGAAAGAGAGGCCATCGCGCTCGGTCAGGGTCAACGTGTCGTCCGGCGTCTGCGGCGAGATGGCGATGAGGGCGGCATTGGCGGTCCGCAACCGGGGCAAGACATCCTGCAATGCGCGCAGTTGAATATTGCAATAGGGGCACCAGGCACCGCGATAGAAGGCGAGCACGACGCTCCCCTCGCCCAGCTTCTCTCCCAACGTCACGTTCTGGCCGCTCTGGTTGGGCATGCAGAAATCCGGCGCCACCTCACCGACCGCAATACCTTTTCGCGCCGCTATGTCACCGGCCAGGTCGGCAATCGCCTCTTCGAACAATCGCGTGCGCTCCGGGCCAAGGCGTTCGCGCGAGCGCCGCTGCTGGGCCAAGAGGTCGTCTGTCAAGCTCATGCGCTTACTCTCCGAAAAGCTGAAAGAGCCAAAGTATGAGATGTATGTTGAGCCAAGCGATCACAATCCCGATAGGAAACGCCTGTATGACAAAGGCGACCCCGCCGACACGCCAGCGGTCCTTGAGCGTACGACCCTCGGCCAGGCGGGCCAAGCCCAGCAAGGCCGGATTGGGTATCAGCTGATGGGATTGGAGGGCCAGTATGCCAGCCAGGGTGGGACGGCCCTGTGCCGCGAAGACATGGGCCTGGCGCGCCAACAGGCGCGCGTTCTCCTCGACCGGGCGGTCGCCGCCGGCAAGATTGTGAAACAGGGCACGTACCGTATCGAGCGGGCCGCGCGGCAAACTCCACCAGCCCAAGAGCCAGGTAACGGCACTCGCGCGCATGGCCAGCTTGTTGGCACAAGGACGGCAGTAGACACCCTCGATGAGCTTGCGGCGCGAGCGCGTGAGCATGCCGATGACGCGCCGAAACCGCGCAAAACGGAGTTGCGCGCTGATGATTCCACAGCGATCGCAGCGTACCGGCTCGGGCGCGGCCGGCTCCTCCTTTTCCGGCGGTGGCGGCTCGGGCTTTACCGCGCGCGGTTTGGTCCACGGCTTCGCTCTGGGCTTATCCCGCTTGGGCTTGGGCTTCTTCTTGGGCTTGGCCTTGGTGCTCGCTGTCGCCGCAGCAACGCAGACAGCATCATAGTCGGCGCGCCGATCCGCATCGGACAGGGTCTCGTAGGCCTCCGTCAGCTTGTGGAAATCCTCGGTATCCCCCAGGCCGACCGCATCGGGATGAGATTGCTTGGCGCGTAACCGGAAGGCCCTCTTGACGGCTGCCGTGTCCGCCTCCGGCGTCAGGCCCAGGGTCTCGTAATACCCTTTGACGTCGGAGAACCCCATGCCGATCCTCAGGAGATATACAGTCCGCCGTTCACGGCGACCGATTCTCCGGTGACGAAGCTCGCCATGTCGCTGCACAGGAACAGAACGACGGATGCCACCTCGGCGGCCGTGCCGAGCCGCTTCAGCGGTGTGGCAGCGATCAGTTCGTTGCCGCGGGCGGCCATGGTGTGCTCGACCATGACGGTGTCGATAATGCCGGGGGATACCGCATTGACGCGGATGTTGCGCTCGGCCAGTTCCTGCGCCAGAGACCGGGTGAGGCCCAGCACGCCGCCCTTTGCCGCGCCATAGTGCGCATGCCGCAGAGAGCCGCGGTGACCGGCGACAGAGGCGATATTCACGATCGCCCCGCCATCACGCAAGATGGGCTGAATGGCGCGGCACAGGTGAAACGTGCCGTCGAGGTTCACCGCGATGGTGCGGCTCCACTCCCCCGGCGACATCTCGTCGAATGGCTTTTCGAGATAGATGCCGGCACCGGTGACCAGATAATCGGCACCGCCAAAGACCTCCTGGCAGTGCGCGACCGAGGCCTCGACATCGTCCCAGTCGGAAACATCCACCTTGTCGACCAGTACCCGCTCACCGCTCGGGTCCAGCTCGTCGGCAAAGGCCTGCAAGCCCTCCGCATCGAGATCGCTCAGCGCCAGGCGCGCGCCGCAATCCCAGAACTGTCTGGCGATGGCACGCGAAATGCCGCCGTTGGCGCCGGACAGAACCAAAACCTTGTCAGTGAGATCGAGCATAGTGGCAGTCCTGTCGGCTGGGTTCAGTGGCAATTGCGCTGGCTTGGCGCCCCTGAATGTGCCAGCTAAGGTGCAGAATGTCATCCGGCACAGCTGTCGGGATCGAACAGGGAGTAGGGCGATGGCGGGCTACGTACTGGCGCAGCTGAAAGTGACGGACCCGGAGCGGTTCGCGAAATACGGGGCCCAGGTGCCCGCGACGATCGAAAAATTCGGCGGCCGCTACCTGGTGCGAGGCGGCGATATGAAGGCGCTGGAAGGCGAGCCCTTCGCCCCGCGTGTGGTCGTCATCGAGTTCGACTCGGTGGAGACGGCAAGGCGCTGGTACGCGTCTGACGACTACGCGCCACTCGCCGAGCTGCGCCAAAGCGCCTCCGAAGGCCGCCTGGTTATTATTGAGGGCTATCAGCCCTAATCAGAAAGAGGCGCCCCCCGAGATTGGGAGGCGCCCATGTCAGCTTGTATTCCGCACGGTCAGGCCGCCTTGTCGGCGGCGATGGCCTTGCGCGGCTGGTCGGTGCTGATGGCGATGCGCCGGGGTTTGAGCTCTTCCGGGATCTCGCGCACCAGGTCGAGGTGCAGCAGGCCGTGCTCGAGCTTGGCGCCGGTTACCAGAATATGGTCGGCGAGCTGGAAGCGGTGCTCGAAGGCGCGGGCGGCGATGCCGCGGTGCAGGTAGCGGCGCTGCTCGTCCTTGGGCTCGGCGATGCGGCCGCTGACGATCAGCACGTTGTCCTTGACGGTCACCTCGACATCATCGTCGCTGAAGCCGGCCACCGCCATGGTGATGCGGTAGGCGTTCTCCTCCAGCGCCTCGATATCGTAGGGCGGGTAGGAGGGCGCGGAATCAAAGGTTTGGGCGGACTCCAGGAGCCGGTTCAGGCGGTCGAAGCCAACGCTGGTGCGGAAAAGGGGGGAAAGGTCGAACGTGCGCATGTCATATCCTCCATTGAGCGACATGATTTCCAAGTGGGCCCGCCAATTGGCGCGACCCGGTTCCGTGTCCGCGAACCCGACATCGGCATTCTCGGACCACCCTGATATGGGCATCCTGCCATCCGGGCGCAATAGCACGTAGAGGCATTGCCGCGCTGGACAGAGACTCCGGCCTGGGCCATTCTCCGCTGCGCCGACATCCGCCACGCCGCGGATGCGATGTCTATGGCGAGGAGGGCCTTGGCCCTAGAAGATTACCAACGTGCTCGGGCCCAGAGTCATGCCGATCCATGCTTCATAACTGCCACCGGCTTCTCGCCTGTTTGCTGATGCTGTTGTCCGCAACGCCCGCCCTGGCGCGTATGGACGACCCCTTGATCAGCCGCATTACCAGCGCCGTGCTGCAGCAGACCTTTCCCGGCGCTGAGGAGATCGGAGAGATCACCGGCGAACCGCCGATCGCTGAGGTGTTGATCGAGGGGGAAATCGTCGGCTACCTGATGTCGGCACACGACATCGTGAATCCCGTAGGTTTTGCCGGCGAGCCTTTCGACCTGATGGTCGGGTTGGATTTCGACGGCAAAGTGACGGGTGCCGTTCTGCTGGAGCATCACGAGCCCATTCTCGGGCAGAGCATGATCCCGGTCGAACTGGTGCAGGCCTTTCTTGATCGTTTGCGCAAGCTGCGCGTGACGCGGTCAGTGCGGGTCGGCCGCGGCGTTGCCGATGGCGTATCGGGCGCCACCATCAGCTCCAAGCTCATGCGGTCCGCGGCATTGGCATCAGCCCGCAAGGTGGCATTGCGCACCGGTATCGCCGGAGCCGATATCGATCCTCGCGGCCTGTCCGTCGATCTCGATACCTATGAGGAGCGAGATTGGAACGCACTGCTCGCCACCGGTGAGGTCGTCGGCAGAACCGTGACTGTCGGTGATGTCCTTGAGGCGTTTGGCGGAGAAGCGAGCGAACTCGACCGCATGTCGCCCGACGACACCTTTATCGCCGTCTACACCATGCTGGCTACGCCAGGCGGCATCGGCCGCAACGTCTTTGGCGACGAGTGGTACAACTTCCACCTGACCCAGATCGCACCGGGCGAACATTTCCTCACCATCGCGGCAGAGGGATTTTTTTCGTTTCGGGCGACGGAGGGAAGCGACTTGCAGCCCTTCGCGGTGGATATGTTTC
>CAZKTK010000318.1:0-4376 GCA_964555535.1 uncultured Rhodospirillaceae bacterium | reverse complement strand
CGTGGCGAAGCGCCGGCTCATGGCCTGGCGCTCGGGGTCGTCGCCGGCGCCGTGGGAAACGAACTCGATCACCGAAAGCGCAATGGGCACCATCATCACCGTGGTGGTGGTGTTGAACACCCACATGCTGACCAGCGCCGCGGCCAACATGAAGCCGCCAACCACGTTCGCGGGCTTGGCGCCGACCAGCGCCACGAGATTCAGCGCGATGCGCCGGTGCAGGCCCCAGCGCTGCATGCCGAGCGCAATGATGAAACCGCCGAGCATGAGGAAAATGATAGGATTGGCATAGGGGTAGGCGGTCTCCTTGACCGGCATGACGTCAAGGACAGGAAAGAGCGCCAGCGGCAGCAGTGCCGTGGCCGACAGGGGTATCGCCTCGGTCACCCACCAGATGGCGATGAGCGCCGCGACCGCGGCCGTGCGCCAGCCCTCGGGCGACAGGCCTTCCGGCGCCGGCGCCAGCAGCAGTACCACGAACGCCACCCCGCCCAATACCAGGCCGATGGCCTGAGACCGTGCGTAGCCGTCTTCGCTTACTGGATCGTCGCTCATGCCTTCCCCCCTGTCGCCTGGGGGAAGTTTACGGGGCTCGGCGGCCGGGTCAATCTCCGGATACGTCTGCGGACACGGCCTCGAAGCTGCGAGCGCGCCGCTTGGCTTCGTCGAGCTGATCGGCGGTCATGTCCGCGGCCAGGCGGTCGCGCGCGGCGGCGGCGAGGCTGCTGCGCTGCCAGGCCGCGATCTGATACCACTTGTATGCCTCGACGCGGTCGCGGGGCACGCCGACACCTTCGGCATGCATGTGGCCGAGATAAAGCTGCGCCTGGATATGGCCGCGCGCGCCGGCCCGGGAGAACTGTTCGAATGCCGCCATGCGCAGATTGTGGTCCGTGACCTCGATGCCAAAGGGAGCGGTCTCGTGCTGGAAATACATCAGGCCGAGATTGAACAGGGCGTCCGGATAGTCCTGGTCGGCCGCCGCCTCGAACCAGGCCGCCGCCTCGTTGAAATCCGGCATGCCGAGCAAACCGGTACGAAACATTTCGCCGACAATGGTCTGGGCTTCCGCATTGCCCGCCTCGCCAAGCGGCAGCAGCAGATCCAGCGCCAAGGCATAGTCGCGATTGTCAAAGGCGATATGCGCCTCGGCGAGGCCCTCCTCCACGATCTCTTCATAGGTCTTTTCCAGCGCCATCGCCGCGCCGGCCAAGCCCCACAGCAGCACGGCGCCGCCCAGCAGGAAACTGCGAATGTGTCTCATGGTCATACTCCCGCACCGCCATCCTTTGTCTTGAGATGCGTCCGCCGGCGCGTCTCGACAAGAGCCAATTCTATCAGAGCGGTTGCCTGGCGCCGATGCTGTGGGCATGATCCGCGCCGCATGATGTGGCGCGGGCAACATTGGCGAATGGCTGTGAGCGGGGTGGCGACGGCCGCCCTGGCGCTTCTGGCTGCGTGTTCGCAAGTCGCCTATCAGCCGGCGCCGCTGGATACGGCGGCATCGGCAAACAAGCTGATGGCGCGGGGTCTCGACGATCCCGACTTGCACGCCGCGCTGGCGGCAAACGGCGAAAATCCGGCCCGCAGTTGGCGCCTGCGCGCCTTGACGGTGGCGGCCATCCATCTCGACCCGGCCCTGGCCGCGGCGCGGGCGGAATGGCAGCGCCGCATCGCGGCGGAGACCAGTGCTGCCCAGCGGCCGAATCCCATCGTCGAGCCCGAGATCGCCTATCACACCGACCCCGACGGCGACGACGGCCCCTGGACCATCGGCGCCGCCATCGAGATTCCCTTGTTGCCGGGCGACAAGCGCCAAGCACGCGTAGCCTTGGCACGGGCGGGCAGCGAGGCCGCGCGTCTCATGGCGGCGGACCTCGCCTGGCAACGCCGCGGCGCGGTGCGCGACGCCGTTGTCGCCTGTCACCGCGGCGACGCCCTGCTCGGGCTTGCCGCCGCCGAGATCGCCTTGCATGGGCAAGTGGTGGAGATCTTCGAGCGCCGCCGCGCCCTCGGCGAGGCAAATCTCACCGAGGTCAACCTGGCGCGCCGCGGCGCGGACAGCGCCCACCGCAGCCAAGCCGCCTTGCGCGCCGCGGCGGAAGCCTGCCGCGGCGATCTGGCGAGCGCCCTCAGCCTGCCCCTGGCGGCGGTGCGCGACCTCGCTCTCGACTATGACGGCATGATGCCGGCCGAGGCGGTCGCCATCCCGAGCGCCGGCATGCGCCGCGCCGCGCTTCTCGGCACCCTTGCCATTCGCCAGGCCCTCGCCGGCTATGCCGCGGCCGAGGCGGCGCTTCGTCTCGCCGTGGCCAGGCAATATCCGGACATCACCATCACGCCGGGCCTGTTCTGGGACCAGGGCGGGCTGCTCTGGGCGCTCGGCGGGGGTCTCACGGCGGCCCTGCTGCACAACAACGAAGGCCCCATCGCGGAAGCCGAGGCCGCGCGCCATGCCGCCGCCCAAGCCGTGCTGGCGGTGCAGGGGCGCATCATCGCCGCCCTGGCGGACGCGGATGCGCGCCTCGCCGCCGCGCGGGTGGAACTGGCGGCGGCCGGCGCCTTGCTCGAGCGTCGGCGCGAGCGCCTGGCCGTGGCGGAGCGTCGTCTCGAAGGCGGAGATGTGGGGCGCCTGGAAGTCACCGAGGCACAGCTTGCCGTGCGCGAAGCCGAGAGCACGGTGTTGGCAACCCGCCTGGACCTGATCGCCGTCCAGGCCATATACGAGGATGCCGTGGGCCTGCCATTGATCGGCCGCGGCTCTCCGGCACTCGATCTTGAAGCCATGGCACTCCGCGAGCCGGGCTGGAACAGGGGAACGCCGTGAGCTTTCTGCGCTTGCTGATATGGGTGGCGGTGTCCGCCGTGGTCGTCGCCGGACTGATTCGCCCGGATATTTCCCGCCCGCTCCTGGTCCAGGCCCGGGTCCAGGGCGCAGCCGCCTGGGAGCAAACCATCGCCTGGCTCAAGGCGCGCGGCGAGCCGGACTATGCCGCTTATGAGGACGACGACGATGATGACGATGCCGAACCGGCGCTGATCGTCGGCGGCGTTCCCGCCGTTCGCCTGGAGGAAGAGACACAGGCCCTTGGTGGCATAGAAACCGCGGTTCTCGAGGCCGCTAGCCTGGTACCCGAGGTGGCCCTCGTCGGCGAGGTCGTCGATATCCAACCCCTGATCGACCAGCGCGCCGGCTACCGGGAAGCCTATTTCCGCGCCCAGGCCGCCGATATCCGGCTCGATGCCCTGCGCGCCGAGCACCGCCGCCTTGCCGCGCTCTACAGCGACGATGCCAATGTGGCGCAGAAGACCGTGCAGCAGGCGGAGGCGGCGTGGCAGGCCGAGCGCGCCGAGCGCAACCGCCTGTGGGACGGGCTCGACGCCGTGCGCCAGCGTGCGGCCCGCGATTGGGGGGGCGTGCTCGCCGACTGGGCATTCGAGCGGGACAATGCCGCTTTCGAGGCCCTCTTCCAGCGGCGCGATTCCATCATCCTGGTGCATTTGCCGGCACGCCTGCCTCTGGCGCCGGGCGTGACGAATGCCTTTATCGCACCCGACGGGGAACGGCAGGCGGCGCAGCCCGCAGCCTATGTTTCGCCGGCGCCCCGCGGCGGCCGGGCGGTACCGGGCGAGGCGCATTTCTTCGTTGCCGCAAACACCGTCCTGCCGGCCGGCGCACGCCTCCAGCTCTGGCTGCCGCAACGTGGCGAGCCGCTTGCAGGGCATGCCTTGCCGGCAAGCGCCATCGTCCACGCCCTGGGGCGCAGCTGGGCGTATGTCCAGGTGGACGACGAGCACTTCGTGCGCCGCGCCGTGGATCTGTCCCACCCCTTGCCGGACGGCCGCTATCTGATCCAGTCGCTATCGGCGGAAGAGGCTGTTGCCGTGACCGGTGCCGTGGTGCTTTATGCAGAGGAATTCCGGTCGCAGATACGCGACGAGGACGACGATTGAGGTTGCCCGATGGCTGAGAAATCGCTCGACGTCTATTTCGACTTCAAGAGCCCCTATGCCTATCTCGCCGTGGCCCAGACCTGGGAGCTGGAGCGGGACTTTTCGATCCGGCTCAACTGGCTGCCCTACACCCTCAACATTCCGGACTTCCTCGGCAGCGCCAAGGTGGCCGCCGATGGCGAGGTGCTGGAAGCAGACCGCTCCGAGCATCAATGGCGCCGCGTGCGCTATTCCTACATGGACGTTCGCCGCTACGCCAACCTGCGCGGGCTCACCGTGCGCGGGCCGCAGAAGATCTGGGATTCGTCGCTCGCCGGCATCGGCATGCTCTACGCCAAGCAGCAAGGCGCGGTGCGCGCCTATACGGACATCACCTACGACCGCTTCTGGAAGCGCGAGCTCGATATCGAGGACCGCGAGGT
>CAZKTK010000317.1:0-4400 GCA_964555535.1 uncultured Rhodospirillaceae bacterium | reverse complement strand
TTTGTCGAAGGTGCATTTGGTTTTGAACGCACAGCTCGAACAGGCGGTGAGATTAGGGCCCGGATGCGGTCTGACGCAGGGAGCCAAGCCTCCAACTTATCTAGCTTTGCGGCAGCGTCATCGTCGCGGGCAAAACCAGCAGCGTGCTCGATCTGCTCGATAACCGGGTGGAGCGCGGAGTTTGTGTGGTACGGGCTGCACTGGTAACGAAGATGCACGTGGGGCTCGCCACTCAGCCCCTTCCTTAGCTCGCGCACCAGCCTGCTCTTGCCAATACCGGGTTCGCCGCCGATCAGCACCACTTGACCATCGCCAAGCCTTGCGCTCTCCCAGCGGTCTCTCAGCAGGGCCAGTTCTGCCTCGCGCCCTACAAGCGGCGTAAGGGTGCGGGCGCGCGCCTCGAACCTGCCAGCGGCTTCGCGGCCAAGCCTTCCACCCTGTAAGTAGCTAAGGGCTCGGCTACGCCCTTGAGAGTGCGCTCGCCGAGGTCGGTCAACTCGAAAGCTCCACCTACAAGATGTCGGGTCGCTTCACCTATGACGATGTCGCCTGGCTCGGCGACGCCCTGGAGCCTGGCCGCGAGGTTCGGCGTCTCGCCCACGGCGAGGTCCGGCTCCTCGCTGCCGGAGGTGCCCACAACCACGATCCCGGTCGCGGCACCGACGCGGACCTGCAGTCGTTCGGGCGCGTCGAGGATCCGCACCTCATCGACTACGTCCAGGGCAGCGCGCAGCGCCCGCTCAGCGTCATCCTCATGTGCGGTGGGCCAGCCGAAGTAACACATGGCGCCGTCGCCGAGCAGCTGAGCCACGTGGCCCTCATAGCGTTCGACCACGTTGCGCACGGCAGCGTGGTAACGCCCAACAAGCGACCGCAGCTCTTCCGGGTCGAGCCGTCTGGATAGTGCCGTGGAGCCCACAAGGTCACAGAACATGACCGTGATCTGGCGGCGTTCGGCTTCAAGGGTCCGGCTGGATAGCGTTGAAGCGGCAAGTTCAGTCGGCGGCACCGCTGGAGATTCAGGCGACATGTCGGAGATCGCCGCAAGTATCACTCTGCGCGGGCCTATCGGTAACCCCCATCTCTTTGAGGTCGGCCTCGGTAAGGTGCGGGACGGCTTTCGGCCCGATCTTCTCGGACTCAAACACTTCGGCGAAATCGCCGAGTTCCAGGTTATCCAGCCAATCGCGGACTTCTGACACGCCACCCCTCCAGCGTGCATACTACATGTAGGGGCGGATCTTTGCAGCGAAAGCCGGAATGGCAACTCTTGGCCAAGATGACCATAAGTCCGACTGGTTCAGAAATGGCGGAAAGTGGGGGTATTCCGGACTCGGTTCGCCGTTTCGGCCGCTGCTGTCTCAGTTCCGTCGCGCCCGGTGCGCCCGATCAGTAGGAAAACGCCTCGAACACCGGATCCACCTTGCCGGCCCAGCGGCCGTGATAGGCGTCGAGCAGCTGCTCGGCCGGAGTGCCGTTCGCCAGCACGCCGTCGAGGAAGGTGAGGAAGCCGCGCTCGTCGTCGCCGCCCTTGTCGAGGCGGGCGCGGGCGCGCAGGCCGCGCCGCGCGATGTCGAGCACGTCGGCCGCGACCTCGCGCAAGCTGCGCCCGGCGATCTCCGCATCCAAGGCGCGGCGCGCGGCGTCGGCGCGCAGCGCTACGATCCCGTCATAGGACCAGTCGCGCACCAGCTGTTCCGCCTCGTCGAGCGCGCCGCCGTCATAGAGCAGGCCGACCCAGAGCGCGGGCAGGGCGCAGAGGCTGCGCCAGGGGCCGCCGTCGGCGCCGCGCATCTCCAGATAGCGCTTGAGGCGCACGTCTGTGAAGACCGTGGTGAGGTGGCTCTCCCAGTCGGCGAGCGTCGGGCGCTCGCCGGGCAGGGCCGGCAGACGGCCCGCGAGAAAATCACGGAAGGACTGGCCCGAGGCGTCGATATAGCGGCCCTCGCGGTTGACGAAATACATGGGCACGTCGAGGGCGTAATCGGCATAGGCCTCGAAGCCCATGCCCGGCTCGAAGACGAAAGCGGGGGTGCCGCAGCGGTCCGGGTCGGTATCGCTCCAGATATGGGTGCGGTAGCTGAGGTAGCCGTTGGGTGCGCCGTCGACGAATGGTGAGTTGGCGAACAATGCGGTGGCGAGCGGCTGCAGGGCGAGCGAGATGCGGAACTTGCGCACCATGTCGGATTCGCTCTCGAAGTCGAGATTGGTCTGCACCGTGCAGGTGCGCAGCATCATGTCGAGGCCGAGGCTGCCCTTGGTCGGCATGTAGGCGCGCATGATGTCGTAGCGCGCCTTGGGCATCACGGGAATGTCCTGGCGCCGCCATTTGGGCTGGATGCCGATGCCGAGAAAGCCGAGCCCCAGCTCGTCGCCGACCTCGCGCACCTGGGAGAGATGGCTGTTCACCTCCTCGCAGGTCTGGTGCACGGTGGCAAGCGGCGCGCCGGAAAGCTCCAGCTGGCCGCCGGGCTCGAGGGTGATCGACTGGTTCTCGCGCGCCAGCGCGATGGGCTTGCCGGCCTCCAGCACCGGTGTCCAGCCGAAGCGCTGCAGGCCTTCGAGAAGCGCGCGGATGCCGCGCTCGCCCTCGTAAGGCACGGGCGCAAGGTCGTCGGTGCGATAGCCGATCTTTTCGTGCTCGGTGCCGATGCGCCAGTCCGCGCGCGGCTTGCAGCCTTCTTCCAGATAGGCCACCAGGTCGCGAACGCGTGTGACGGGAGCGGCGAGGGTCTCTGTGACGGCCATGGAATCTCCGGCAGCGCGGGTCGGCACCTTGTCTATAAAGGCAAATTCGCGTTCTGTCCCATTCAATCTGCCTCCCAGTCGCCGGCCGCGGCCTGCCACAGGGTGAGCAGGCTGACCGCGGCGGTGTCGGCACGCAGGATGCGTGGGCCGAGGGAGACGGCGGTGGCAGCGGGGCCAAGGGCGGCGCGTTCCTCGTCGGCGAAACCGCCTTCGGGGCCGATCAGCAGGGTTGCCGGGCCGGGGCCGGCCGCGTCGAAGGTATCGAAGGCGTCCGAGCCGCCCTGTTCGTCGGCCCAGAACAGGCGGCCGCAGCTGTCGAGAAAGGCATCGAAGCGCACCGGCGCCGCAATCTCGGGCAGGCCGCGGCGCCCGTCGCCGGCGACTTCTGCCCGCCATTCGCCGTCGCGCCCATTGAACAGCGCCACGCTGTCGCCGTCGCCGAGGCGCATGACACGGCGCAGGTAATGGGCCTGTGCCGCCGTTGCCGAAACCTCGGCGCCGGCCAGCAAGGCATCGTCGATATAGAGGCGGACCTTGACGCGGGCTGACATGCGGGGAGTCTATACAGCCAACGCGGAGAGAAGCGAACAGCCATGGCCGATACCCCGGCGGAAATACCCAGACTTGGCACCGTCCAGGCCTATGCCCGGCTGGCGCGCCTGCAGGCGCCGGTGGGCTTTTTGCTGCTGATGTGGCCGTGCTGGTGGGCGGTGGCGCTGGCCGGGCCGCCGGCGTGGCAAACGGTACGGCTGGTTGTATTGTTCTGTATCGGTGCCATCGTGATGCGCGCCGCCGGCTGCGTCTGGAACGATATCGTCGACAAGGACTTCGACGCCCGGGTTGCCCGCACCCGCCACCGCCCGATTGCGTCCGGCCGCATCTCGGTTCGCCAAGGCCTTGTTTTCATGGGGCTTTTGGCGCTGGTCGGCCTCGCCGTGTTGCTCAGCATGGGCCAGACGGCCATTTTTGTCGGTATCGCCTCCCTATGCCTAATCTTGCCCTACCCTTTCATGAAGCGCATCACCTGGTGGCCCCAGGCCTGGCTCGGAATCACCTTCAACTGGGGGGCGCTGGTGGGCTGGGCGGCGGCCACGGGAGGCCTCGGCGCACCGGCGCTCGTCATGTATGCCGCCGGCATCGCCTGGACGCTCGGCTACGACACCATCTATGCCCACCAGGACAAGGCCGACGATGCCCTGATCGGCGTCAAATCCTCGGCGCGCTGGCTTGGCGAGCGCACCAAACCGGCGCTGTGGCTGTTCTATGCCCTGACTATCATCGGCCTGGCGGGCGCGGCCGCCTTGGCCGCGGCGGCATGGCCCGCCTATCTCGGCATCGCGCTCGGCGCCGGCCAGCTGGCCTGGCAGATCGCCACCCTCGACACCGACGATACCGCCAATTGCTGGCTGCGCTTTCGCAGCAACAGCCTTTTCGCAGCCCTGGTATTCCTGGGCTTCTTAGGCGCCTGAGGCGAAATCGCCTACACTGCGCGCCATGAATGGAGGTCGGATCATGCTGCGACTTGCCCTGCTTTTCACTGTGATCGCGTGCGCCGCATTGGCCGGCGAACGGCCCGAGGCCGTGATCTACAAGGATCCCTATTGCGGCTGCTGCACCGGCTATGCCCAGCACCTCGCCGCGGCGGATTACGC
>CAZKTK010000316.1:0-4428 GCA_964555535.1 uncultured Rhodospirillaceae bacterium | reverse complement strand
GTGACTTCGAGGCAAGCTCCGTGTAGCCTGACACATAATATGCAGCAACCCGGGCAATATGAGTACAATACCAGCCCTCTAATGTGATCTTGTCAGCCTCTGTTACGGCTTCTGAGCCATTGCCCTTTTGGACATGATACCAGACCAAGGCGTTGTAGTACCAATCGGGATGATGCGGATTGAGGTAAATCGCCTTTCGAAGAAATTCGTAACCCCGATCTACATCACCATGCATTATTAGAAAAAATGCGAAACCACCCAACAAGTCCGAATCATGGGCATTTAGCTTTATTGCTAATTGAAACTCTCGCTCAAAATTTTCCATATCTTCTTTGAAATAGTACGCTCTGCCAAGTGCGTAGTGTGCGTAATAATTGTCTGGATCTACTTCCACAGCCTTTTGAGCCGCTTCAAAGCCGCGATCCATTGGATCGGACTCCGGGATCGGGTTGAATCCCCACTCGTTCTCGGCTTGGAAAATAAAGGAAAGCGACGCCCAGGCAGACGAATAGTCCGGCTCGTTTTTTGTCGCCGCCTCAAGGCAGGTGCGAGCCTCGAGATGCGCTTCTGGCGTAAAGGAGAAAAAGAAAGCACGTTCCAGCAATATGCATTCATAGCTCCTCAAGTCGTTGGGCCGATCCCTCTTGATCTCGCGCAGCTCCTTCTGGCCGAGGAAGCTGCTGGCACCGGCAATGGCGTTCACGATCTTGCCTGACAACTCCTCGTGCACGTCGAAGATGTTGTCGACCTCGACCGAGAAATCGTACTTCTCCGACCAGATCCTCGTGTTCTCCACGGCGTCGTCGATATTGACGTAGAGCCTGGCAGTGTCGCCTTCGCGCGCGACCGTGCCTTCGATGACGAAAAGCACGTCGCGGTTCTCGGCCATCTGCGAGCGCGAGAAGTTTTAATCCCGCCAAACCTGTGCCGTCTCCGGGCTGATGACGAAGAACTCGGAATAGCGCGTGAGGATGCGTGTGATCTCCTGGGAAAAGCCCTGGGCGAACATGGTGTTGGTGGCGTTCTCGTCCGCATCGGCAAAGGGCAGCACCACGACGGTGGGGCCGTCCGGCAGGGCAAGCCCTGTGTCGGCTTCCGTTACCTCCTGCGTCTCGCCGCGCTGCAGCCACCAGCCGGCGAGCCCCGCCACGGCGATCACCAGAGCCGCGATTCCTGTCATGGCAGCAACCGGTACCTTTCGGGGAGATACCGTGATTTCACCGTCGTCCAGTACCCGATAGGCGCGCACCGGGTCGGCGATGTTCTTGGCCTCGTGCTCGCCAAGATACTCGAACCCCATGCCGAGTTTGCTGCGTACGCTGTCATAGACACTGCCCGAGACGGTGATGCCGCCGGGGCTCGCCATGGCCTCCAGCCGGGCGGCGACATTCACGCCGTCGCCGTAGACCGTGCCGTCGTCGGCTTCCTCGATGTCGCCGAGATTGACGCCGATGCGGAACAGCATGCGACGCTCTTCCGAAAGCTCTTCATTGCGCCCTGCCAGCTCGGCCTGGGTCTCTATCCCCGCCTGCACCGCGCCCGCAGCGCTGTCGAAGACGCTGAGCACGCTGTCGCCGGCCATATCCACGACACGCCCGCCATTGGCCTCGATACGCTCGCGGAAGACGTCCCGGAATTCTCTCAGGATGGCGATGGTGGCGCGCTCGTCGTCGCCCATCAGGCGCGAATAGCCCGCGACATCCGCCGCGAGTATCGCTGCGAGCCTTCGTTTGACGTCCGTCTCGGCCATGGCGCGTTCCCCCCAATGGCCTCCACACCACCTACTGTGTTTTGGCGCAGAATACGCCGCGCCGCCGCGCCGCTCAACCCGACGGTATGCCTCAGCCCTTGGCGGCGACGTAGTAGGCGTTCTGGAAGTCGTGGTCGAGGTGCTCGACCTTGACGTCGCCGAAACCCGCCTCGGCAAGCATTTTCAGGGCGAGCTCGCGGCCCCACATGGCGCCCAGCCCGGCACCGTCCTGGGCCAGGGAGACGGTCATGCAATGCATGCAGGACATGGTGTAGAGCAGGGGCGCGATGGGGTGGTCCATGTTGTTCTGCACATGGCTCGAGGCCGAGATGTCCTGCATCAGGAAGGTGCCGCCGGGCTTCAGCGTGCGCTGGATGCCGGCGAGGACCGCGGCCGGGTCGGCCTGGTCGTGGATGGCATCGAAGGCGCAGATCAGGTCGTATTGCTCGCCGCTCTCCAGACGCGTCACGTCGCGCGCGTCGAAGCGCACATTGTCGCTGCCTTGGGCGCGTGCCTCGGCGGTCGCATATCCGGTCGCCTCCTCCGACAGGTCGAAGCCCTGGAAGCGGCTGGCGGGAAAGTGCCGGGCCATCAGGTTCAGCGCCCGGCCGCTGCCGCAGCCGACATCGAGCACGTCGATGCCGTCATTCAGCTTCTCTGTCAGCCCTGGCACCAACGGCAGGATGTGGTCGATCAGCGCCGGCAGCACCGTCTGGCCGCTGTCCTCGGCCATGACCTCGTGGAAGCGCGTATAGGCCGCGTAGGGCACGCCGCCGCCGGCCTTGAAGCAGTCGACGATCTGGTCCTCGACGGTGCCGAGCAGGGGAATGTATTGGGCGAAGGCCGCCAAGTTGTCGGGCGCCGCGTCGCGGGTGAGGAATCCGGCATGCATGGCGGGCAGGCTGTAGAGCCCGCCGTCCGCATCGTGGGCGATGATGCCGGATACGGTCATGCCGTTCAGCCATTCGCGCACATAGCGCTCCTGTAGCCCGGCGACCGCCGCAATGGCGGCAGGCGTTGCCGGCGCCTGGCCGGCCATCGAATCGAACAGCCCGGTGCGATGGCCGAGCGATATCAACAGGGCGATGGCGCCGCCATTGAGCACGTCGACGAGGCGGTCGGCAAAGGCGTCGGCTTCGGCGTTCCGGTCCATGGCGCTGTCCCTTCTCTGATGTGACGACGCTCGAGCCTAGTGCGATTCGTGTTCATAGACTTGTCATTTGCCCTGGCCTCGCTGTGCGCTTAGCTTGCGGCCCAGCGAGAATCGAACCCATTACAGGAGACAAGACACATGCGTATCAGAACGACCCTTTTGGCCGCCGCGATTGCTTTCGGTTTTGCCGGTGGCGCCCAGGCGCTCGATCAAAAGCCCATCCTTACGCTCGACATGGCCAAGACCATGGCCGATGCCTGCGAGGCCATGGCCGTCGCGGAGGGCTGGCGCCCGGTCAACATCGCCATCTTCGACGATGGCGGCAATCTCAAGTTGTTCCGCCGTCAGGAGAACGCCTTTCTCGGCAGCATCCAGGTCTCGCAGATGAAAGGCCACACCTCGGCCATGTTCCCCTTCCCGACGCGTCTGTTGGCAGAGCTTGGCTACGGCAAGGACGGCGAGCCCGGGCGGGTGCCGGGCCTGGTCGAGATTCCCGGCGTCGCCGCCTTCGCCGGCGGTCTGCCGATCATGACGGCGGCCGGTCAGCAGATCGGCGGTATCGGCATCAGCGGCGCGACGTCCGACGAGGACGAGGCCTGCGCCCAGGCCGGCATCGACGCCATCGCCGACATGCTCAACTAGAACAGGATCAGCTTCGCCAGGCCGAGGAAGGCGAAAAAGCCGACCACATCGGTAATGGTGGTAAGGAAGATGCCTGCACTCAGCGCCGGGTCCACACCGGCGCGGTGCAGGCCGAGGGGGATCAGCATGCCGGCGATGCCGGCTACCCAGAGATTCACGATCATGGCCAGGCCGATCACCATGCCGAGCACGGTGTCGTGAAAATAGAGGGCCGCTGCCAGCCCCATGATGAGGGCGAAAATGATGCCGTTGGCGCCGCCGACGACGCATTCCTTCCATAACGCGCGGCCGGCATTGGCGGCGGTCAGCTCGCGCGTCGCCAGGGCGCGCACCGCGACGGTCAGCGTCTGGGTGCCCGCATTGCCGCCCATGGAGGCGACGATGGGCATCAGGATCGCCAGCGCCACGAGCTGGTCGATCGTCTCCGCAAAGAGGGCGATGGTCAGCGAGGCCAGCACGGCAGTCACCAGATTGACCAGCAGCCAGGCCCAGCGCCGCTGCACTGTCGCCAGTGCCGGCAAATAGAGATCGCCCTCGGGCGTGACACCGCCCATGCGGTGAATGTCCTCCTCCGCTTCCTCCTGGATCACGTCGACCACGTCATCGACGGTGATCTGGCCGAGCAGGCGGCCGTCGGAAGAGACCACGGCGGCGGAGGCCAGATTGTACTGGTCGAAGTGATAGGCGACCTCCTCCTGATCCATATCGACCGGGATCAGGCGGGGCGCGCTGTCCATGATATCGTTGATGGAGACCGGGCGCTTGTTGCGCATGGCGCGGTAGAGGGGCACGGTGCCGATCGGCCGGTGGCGGGGATCGACGACAAAGATCTCGTAGAACTCGTCCGGCAGCTCGTCCGAGTCGCGCAGCCAGTCGATGACCT
>CAZKTK010000315.1:0-4473 GCA_964555535.1 uncultured Rhodospirillaceae bacterium | reverse complement strand
GGATATCGGTACCGAACTGATTGATGATCTCGTAGGTCGGGATCAGCACCAGTTCGAAGCGATCGTTGAAGCCCAGCGCCTGGGTCGGCTCGCGGCTGGTGCCATGGAAGACGTAGGCGCCAACGTCCCAGTCGCCGATGGAATTGGACCAGCGCACGGCGAAGTCCGGATGCCAGCGGCCGGCGCCGGATTCGTACATGGTCTGGGTATCGTCAACGACGACCGCGCCACGGAATCTGCCGCGCCGCCCGGGGAAAGTGCGGTCCCGGAAATACGGCATGTAGATGACATCGACATAGCCCCAATCCCGGATCAGGGTGAGATTGACCATCGGCTGGCCGAGCTCGTCCTCCATGTCGAGGTTCTCGATGGCATCGGTCTGATTGACGATATCAACCAGATGCTGGGATTCCGTCACCCCCCAGAATACCTTGCCGATGCCAACACCCAGTTCCCAGTCATCACGGACGATTTGCAGATAGGCTTCGCGCATGTCGAAATGAGTACGGCTGCCATCCGCGTTGTCCAGCCGGGCGAACGGCTCGATGGTCAGGCTCGTATAGTCGTCCCATTCCATGTAGAACTCAGGCTGCAAGGCCAGAGCCGTGGCGTGACGGTCCTGCCCGGGCCAACGCGGCGGATTGAGGAAGAAGCGACCCTCCAGAACAACACTTCCGGACAGCTCTTCGACCACCGGCTGACCCCAGGGCCAGTCCTCGCTGTCGGTCTCCTCGTCGGCCAGCACAACGGTCGAGAGAGAGCAAACCGCCATCGCCACAAATGTGCGAAAGGCGGCAAAAACGAAGGCTCGGCGCATGGGGGGACGTCTCCGGCATCGTGTCGAGTTGGACGGTTTGTATAGGATGTCGAGCAATTGGCCAAGCTAGGGGTGGAAAGCGCCGAGAACGGTGCCGGCGGACAGGTGCTCGACGCGCGCACCTGGATTGGTTTCGCGGTGCTCGTATTCGGCACGTTTCTGACCCTGGTCAATATTCAGATCGTCGGCTCGTCCTATCGTGAAATCCAGGGCGGGCTGGCGGCTGGCCCCGACCAGATAAGCTGGGTGCTGACAGCCTCGTTGACGGCCGAGGTCATCATGATTCCGCTGTGTGCCTGGCTGTCGCGCCTGATGTCGACACGCTGGTTGTTCACCTGGTGCCTTGCCGGGTTTTCACTGGCTTCCTTCGCCTGCGCTACAGCGACAAGCATCGAGTCGATGATTGTCGCGCGCGCGGCGCAGGGGTTTTGCGGCGGCGCAATGATGCCGATGGCAATAGCCATCTGCTATCTCGCCTTTCCACCACGCCTGCACCCCATCATCATCATGACCGTGTCCGTCTTCGGCGTATCGTCGATCGCGGTCGGCCCGGCACTCGGCGGCTGGATTACCGACGCCCTGGGCTGGCGCTGGCTTTTCTGGATCAGCATTCCCTTCTCGCTGACACTGATGGTGATCGGCAACGTAACCATGCGTTTCGACAAGGCGGACTGGCAGCTGGCACGTCGCATCGACCTGCCCGGCATCATGCTCGCCGTGATCGCCCTGGCGACCTTGCTTGTGGTTCTCGAGGAAGGGCACCGGCGCGACTGGCTGCAGTCGGAGCTCATTGTCGGCCTTGCGGTCGTCGCGCTCGTATCGGGCTACCTTTTCGTCTGGCGTCAATTCACCGCCAGCGACCCCCTCACCGACCTGCGGCTCTTCGGCAATCGCAATTTCACCATCGCCTGTATCGGCATCGGCGCCTATGGCGGCCTGTTCTACCTCTCCATCTTCATACTGCCGCTCTACCTGTCCACGGTGCGCGGCGCCGACACCGTCTTCATTGGTGTGATTACAGCCATCCTCGGGGTCACCATGGTCATCTCGGGCGGTATTGCCGGAGTTTTCCTTCGCTTCGTCTCGCCGCGCCTCGTGGCCGCCGCCGGTATCGGCGGATTCTGCCTTGGCACCTGGCTGCAAGGCTCGCTTACGGCGGAATGGGGCTTCGCGCAACTGTGGCTGCCGCAGGCATTGCGAGGCTTTTTCAGTCAACTCTGCTGGCTCGCCCTGGTCACAATGGCCCTCGGGTCGCTACCGCCGGAGCGGGTGAAGAATGGCAGTGCCTTGTTCTCGCTCGTCATGCGCCTCGGCGGTGCCATTGGCGTTGCCGTGATCAATTTTGCCGTCATCGTGCGCACCCGCGTGCACTATGCGGAGCTGGCGTCAGCAACGCCGGCCGGACGAAACGGCGAGGCCTTGGCCCTGCCGACAGCGGAAAGCCTGTTTCACTCCTTGCACGGTGTCTCTCCGGAGGCCTCACGCGCCGGCATCGTGTTGATCTCCGAGATCGCCCAGCGAGAAGCGCTTATCCGCGCCTACAACGATGTCACCCTGATGGCAGCGGTGTTGGGCGCCGCGACGATCCTTCTCTTGCCGCTGGTAAGCACGCGGCGCCCCCGGGAAGCTTGACCCCCGCTTCAAGGCCACGCACCCTGCGCCAAGGCATGGAGGCAGAACGATGAGCGATACCCGATCGGATAGACCCGCGGTACTGGCCGAATTTCTCGACCCGCAAGTGAACATGGAGCGCCGGGAAGACGGCAGCCTCATCCTTTCTTCGCCGGTGCCGCTGGAACCCTATGAACAAAGCTTCGGCGCCATTCTGCGCAACTCGTCCACGGCGGTTCCGGACCGGGTCTTCCTCGCCGAGCGCGATGGCGAGGAAAGCTGGCGCAAGCTGACCTATGGGGAGATGCAGGCTCGCTGCGACAGTGTCGCCCAAGCCCTGCTCGACAAAGGCCTGAACCAGGACCGGCCGTTGATGATCCTGTCGGGCAACAGCATCGACCATGCCACGCTGACACTGGCTGCCATGCAGGTGGGCATTCCCGTTGCGCCGGTCTCGGTCGCCTATTCGCTGATGTCACAAGATCACGCCAAGCTTGCCCATGTCCGCGACCTGGTCGAACCGGCACTGGTCTATGCCGCCGACGCACGCTTCGATGCCGCCCTTGCCGTCGCCTGCGCGCACGGCGCCGAAACGGTGATCGGCGAGGGAGGCATCGCACCACTGTTGGCCACCGACCCGACCGATGCCGTTGAGAGCGCTTTCGCAGCGGTCGGGCCGGATTCAGTCGCCAAGTACCTTTTCACCTCAGGCTCGACCGGCATGCCGAAGGGCGTCATCAACACCCACGGCATGCTTTGCGCCAACCAACAGATGTCGACGCAAATGCGCCCTGGCGGGCCGCGGAAACCGCCCGTGCTGCTGGACTGGCTGCCGTGGAATCACACCTATGGCGGCAATGCCATCTTCCACGGAATCATTCGCAATCGGGGCACGCTCTATATCGATGCCGGCAGACCGCAGCCCGGCATGTTCGAAACCACTCTGCGCAATCTTCAGGATGTCTCGCCCACCAACTATTACAGCGTGCCAGTGGGATATGCCATGCTGGTGCCCGCGATGGAACGTGACCCCGAGCTTTGCCGCAAGTTCTTCGCCGAGCTGGAATTCGCCACCTATGCCGGCGCCGTATTGCCGGAGGATCTTTGGCATCGCCTGCAGGGTCTGGCGCGCCGGACGACGGGCCGGCGCGTACTGATGCTGACCGGCTGGGGCGCGACGGAGACGGCGCCCAGCATCACCAATCTGACTTGGGAGTTGGACAAGCCTGGGGTCATCGGTCTGCCCTTGCCCGGTGCGGAGGTGAAGATGGTGCCTGCCGGCAGCAAAATGGAAATGCGCGTGCGCGGGCCGATGGTCTTTCCCGGCTATCTCAAGCGCCCGGACCTGACCGAGGCTGCGTTCGACGATGAAGGCTTCTACAAGATCGGCGATGCCGGCGCCCTGGCTGACCCCGACGACCCAAAGAAGGGCATTCATTTCGACGGCCGCGTGGTCGAGGATTTCAAGCTCACCACCGGGACATGGGTGCATGTCGGCGGCGTGCGTGTCGCGGCCATCGCAGCCGCCAGCCCGGTGATCCAGGATGCGCTTGTCGCCGGGCATGACCGCGATTTCATCGGCCTACTGGCCTGGCCCAACATTGCTGCCTGCCGGCGGCTTGCGGGCGAGGACCTTTCACCGGATGAGCTTACGAGCCATCCCGCCGTGATCGCTGCCCTGCGAGACGGCCTCAAGGCGCACAATGCCGCCAACCGCGGCTCCAGCATGCGCGTCCGCCGCGTTGTGCTGCTTGGCGACCCTCCGTCATTGGATGTCGGCGAGATCACCGACAAGGGATATATCAATCAGCTCACCGGTCTCGAACATCGTGCCGACGCTGTCGCGCGGTTGTATCAGGAGCCTGCGGCTGCGGGTGTGATCGAGATAGACTAACCCAGCCCGTCATGCCTCGCCGATGAGTTCGCGCAAGGCATCGGCGCTGGTCAGGGCGAGATCCCCTGGCTGTGCCTCGACGCGTATTATCTCGATCACACGGTCGTTCACGAACAAGGCGTAGCGCGTCGACCGGCGCCCCAAGCCTAGA
>CAZKTK010000314.1:0-4483 GCA_964555535.1 uncultured Rhodospirillaceae bacterium | reverse complement strand
GCAGCCTTCGGGATAGGTCAGCAGCAGGTTGAGGCAGCGCGTGCAGCTGGTGCGGTGCATGTAGCCGGCCATGACGCCGAGGGTGATCGCGGCGGCGGTCGACATCTGCACATAGGCGGGCGAGCGCATATCGGGCGTGAGCCGGTTGTCGTTCGGGCGATAGAGGCCTTGCGGTGTCTGGGATGCCGATTTGACGCGGGCGCCGTTGCGCGCCTCGCGCGGCACCTGGCCCGGCTCGCGTGGCTGCATGCCTTTTTCATCGTCGAGAAAATCGGCGACAGGTGCCCTCGGTGGCTCCATGCAGGCCATTAGCGCTCTCCAGTTGCCCAGTAGTCGGGATAGGCGATCCACGAGCGCCGTAGCGCCGTCCGCGAAAGCTGTCCGCTTTCACGATAGGCCTGCATCAGCGCCAGGCGGTGGCCGCGGGCGCGGCCGAGCGAGGCATCGAACAGCTCGCCAAGCTCGTCATCGTAGTCGGCCAAGGCTTCGCCGTCGCCTTTTAGCCAGGCCGCGGCGGCAAGTCCGGCAAGCCGGCCCGATTGCACCGCCGCGGCAATGCCGGCGCCGGTAATCGGATTGGCCAGGCCCGCCGCATCGCCTGCCAGTATGACCGGCACTTTGCCGAGTCGGCCGATGCTGCGGACGCGCCCGCCTACGGGGATTGCACCACCGGTACACGCTGCCGCGCCGGCCTCGATGCGCCCGTCCGCGATAAGGTCGGCGCAAAGCCCGTCCAGCGCGGGCTTGAGGCTGCGGCGGGCGCAGGCCGCCACGCCGACGCCGAGATTGGCGCTGCCACCCTTGGGAAAAAGCCAGCCATAGCCGCCGACGATGGCGCCGCGCAGGAACACGTCCGTGCTGTCCGAAGTGCCGCGCAAGGCCACAGCCGTCTGACGGGTCTCCACGACCTGCGTGTTGGTCGCGCCGATGGCGCCGCCGATGGGCGAGCGGGTGCCGTCGCAGCCGATGATCAGGCGCGGGCGGTAGCGCCTGCCGTCGGCGGTCTCCACGACGCCGTCAGGCGAGACGCTGCGTAGCGTCTGGCCAAAGCGGCAGTCCGCGCCGGCCGCCTGGGCGAGGTTGGCGAGGTGGCTGTCGAAGGCTTCGCGATCGATCATGCGGCCGCGAAAGTCGGGGCTCTCGTCGGCTTCGTCCCTCTCGACATAGGTGCGCATGCGAACGATCGACTGGCGCGTCAATGGCGCCAGGCCGGCCAGCTCCTGGTCGAGCATGGCGGGCACGAGCTCGGCGCATTGCAGCGGGCGGCCCGGGCTGTGCTTGCGCTCGAGCGCGATGACCGGGAAACCCGCCGCGGCAACCGCCGCCGCCGCCCGGCTGCCGGCCGGGCCGAGGCCGCCGACCAGAACATCGGGATGGTGCTCGGCCATGCTCAGGCCACCGCGTCCAGTACCATCGAGCAGCAGGCATGCTCCTGATCGACCGGCCGTCCTATCGCATTGGCGACGGCAACGGCGCCCTCGGCGGGAAAGGCGATGCCGTCGAGCCCGGCCATCACGGCATAGGCGTCGGTTACAACCTTGTGGCGCCCGGCGGGGCGGGCGCAGCCGAGCTGTACGGGTCTGTCCGCGATACGGTCGCGCGCGGCAAGGAATATCTCGGCGACATCGCCCGGCGGCACTGTGTCGAACGGTGTTTCGGGCGCTGCATAGAACGGCATCAGCACCACCAGGACCAAGGCGTCGATGCCGTGGCGGGCGACGATGTCGAGGGCCCTATGCTCGCCCAATACGCGGCCGTAATGCAGGCCGATGACGATATGGGGCACCACCTCCATACCCGTCGCGCAGAGCGCTGCCAGGGTGGCTTCGAAATCCTCGACCGGGCGGTCCAGGTGATAGACGTCCCGTATGGTCTGCTCGGCGCCGATCACATCGAGCATGGCGACATCGACACCGGCTGACGCCATGCGTTTGGCACAGGCCTCGTCGAGAAGGGCCGAATGCAGGGCGATGCGCAGATAGGGGAAGTCCCGCTTCAAGCGCTCTATCGTGGGGAAATAGCGCTCATAGGGCACTTCGTTGCGGCGGTTGGAGCCGCCCGAGAGCAGAAAGCCCCGCAAGTCCTGGAGCATGACCAGGTCGCGGACCTTGGTCTCCAGCTGCTCCGGGCTGGCTGCGGGGATCATCGGCTCGAGGATCTTCGCGCGGCAATGATCGCATTGCAGGGCGCAGGCCGGCCCCGTTATCGAGAAGGCGGGAAAGCTGTTGCGTCCGCAGCCCTTGAGCTCGTCGGTCTCATAGGCGCGGAACGTTGGCGTGTAGAAACGTACCGGCGGCAGCGTGTTGGCCCGGCGCTCGAGGCGGCGCACCAGGGATTCGTCCAGTCCGAGCTCGTCGAACGGCTCAATTTCGCTGATGCGATCGTACCAGCCCACCGGCGCTTTACCTCCCTGTATTCTCTCGCGCATAGTATATTAGAAAAGCGTAATATCAAACGTCGCATCGAGACGAAAAGGAGCACGGGTGGAGCGGGCCAACCTTACTGTCATCCAGCACACAGACGCGGAATATCTGGGCTTTCTCGAGGATCACCTGGAAGGGCGCGGTGTGCGCTTCCGCTACTTGCGGCCCCATACCGGCGATGACTGGGCGCTGGCTTTGGCGAACCCCAGCGACGGAGCGATACTGCTTGGCGGTGGACCATGGGCAAGCGTCAGTGCGCCGCTCCTGCCCAGCCTGCAGGCCGAGGTAGAGCTGGCGCGGGCCTATCTCGAACGGGATCTGCCGATTATTGGCATGGGGCTCGGAGCGCAGATTCTGGCGTTGGCTGCCGGCGGCAGCAGTGAGCCGGCGCCGTTGCGCCTCAGCGTAGGAGAGGCGCGTCGGACGCGCGACGACGCCTTGTCCGGCCACATGCCGGCGCGGTTTCTCTATGTGCTCTACGGTCGCGACCGCGTCGTACCGCCGGAGAATGCGACGATTCTGGCGGTAGACGAGAATGAGCGTGCCCTAGCCTTTCAGATTGGTGCCAGGGCGTTAGGATTTGCCGGCCACCCCGGCATGAAGACCGGCATGATCGAAGACATATGTCATGGCATCAGAGGACACACCCGCCGACATCGGAGCCGGGCTTGAGCGACTGCGCGCGGTTCAGGGCGAGGTCGCCGATGCTCTCAGCCACATGATGATCGGCATCATGCAGGTAACGGGCTGGATGCAGCCGCGTTAGGCCTCGACGGCCTCTTTGCAATACAGCTCGTACAGGGTCGCAATCAGGGCCATGACCTCGTCCGAGGAAATGGAATAAAGCACCGTCTGTGCCGAGCGCCTGGCCGTGACAAGGCCGTCCCGCCTGAGCCGCGCGAGATGTTGGGACAGGGCCGACTGCCCCAGGCCTACCACCTCTTGCAGTGCGCTCACCGAGCGTTCGCCCTGGGCCAACTCGCACATCACCAACAGGCGATATTCGTTGCTCAGTGCCTTGAGCAGCTGTGCAGCTTTCGCTGCCTTGCCCTTAAGGTCGTCGATATCGAAGTCTGTCATGCCACGTCCACTATTCTTATTCCGTCGATTAGTGACCGCTCATGCGAATATGTCAATCGCCGGCGGGGAAGATCGCGCTTGACATCCCGTTCGCTGTCGAGAGAATTAGCATATTCTAATATGAGGCGCCGATCCAGGCGGAAGCACATGGCCGAGAAGCTGCTGATAATCCTGGTAAACACCGACCCCCGCAATCCGCAGGAGCTTGGCGCTCCTTTCTTCCAGGCATCCGTCGCCGCGGCGATGGAATACGATGTCAGCGTGCTCTGCACCGCAACCGCCGGCCAGCTCATGAAAAAGGGCGTCGCTGACCAGTTGACGGTCAAGGAGGGCGCGGACAAGACCGTCTACGACTTCATCCAAGACGCGCACGAAGCCGGGGTGAAGTTCCTGTGCTGCTCGCCGAATCTCGATCTCTTCGACATGACCGAGGATGACCTGATACCCGAATGCGAGGGTATTGTCGGCGGCGCCTATCTCATAGAGCAGGTCATGGAAGATGAAAACCTGCGAACCTTGACCTACTAAAGGTTTGTGACCGATGGTGCATGCAGCTGAGACCATCGGCGATCCGATATCTTCGACTCCTGTGGTCGAGCGCGACGAGCTCGAGGAAATCTATCGGGATATCGAATCCCATCCACGCTTCGATAACGAGCTCAATGGCTGCCTCAACTGCGGCATCTGCACTGCGACCTGCCCGTCGGCCCATTACTACGACTATTCGCCGCGCGAGATCGTCCAGCTCTTGTGGACGGAAAATCTCGAAGGCATCTACGATGCCATGCAGGAAAAGATATGGGCCTGCGCTCAGTGCTACACCTGTGCCGCGCGCTGCCCCTTCGGCAATGCGCCGGGCGGTCTGGTCATGGTCATGCGCGAGGTCGCGATCAAGCATGACATGGAATCGGCCAAGAACGTGCTCAGGCCGTTTTCGCGGGTCATGCTCAAGCTGATCTCGACCGGCAACCAGCTGGCGC